>JAQXDJ010000325.1 GCA_029251425.1 Vicingaceae bacterium | reverse complement strand
AGTACAATATCTATATTGCCTAGTTCATACTGCAACATTATTTCTACAAGGTTCTTTTTTAATACCCATTCAACACCCATTTTTTTCTCTAACCAATTATCCGAATGATTGAAAGTTTGTAGAATATGGTTGGCTTCTTTTAGGTGCATTCCATTGCCATAAAATACGGCTAAATTCATTCTAATGTTTAATTGGTTTTCGGTTGACATTTTCTTTAACTCTTTTTCTGGAATAGAGTTTAATGTTTCAATCGATTTTTCATTTTGATTAAGATAGGTGTAGTTTGCTGCCTGAAGCATTACATATTTTGGGTAAAACTGTTGGAAATAACTGTTTTTATATTCTTGCATCGCTTCGCTCATCAATTTTAAATAAGTGTTAGATGCTTCAAATTTTCTGTTTCGGTAAAGTATATGAGAAATCATATACAGTATATTTATTTTATAAAAGTGGTCTCTTTTAGAAAAACCATGATTTTCGGTTAATTGCTCATAGGTTTTAATGATATAGGGTTCTAAAGAATAAAAATCTTTTTTAGAGAGCATTACTCTTCGAGTTAAATCGAGTACTTTATATAAAATATGTGGTCGTTGAAAAACTAAATTATCTAATCCATATTTCTGTAGTAATTGATTAATCAGTTTTTCAAGGTCTTTATCATGTCCTTTTAATTTGACTTCGTTTAGTTCTTTTTTGATGAAATTGTAGGCTATGTTGGCCTTCTCATTTTCATCAACTAATGCTTTGTTGTCTTTCCATTTTTTATAGATGTCATTAATATCTGGTGCAAATTCACTTTCTGAAGCATCTATCTGTAAATGATAAATGTTGTTAAGCAACTCATAATGTTCATTTTCTAAAGCAATTTTTTCTGCTTTTATTAATATTCTCCAACCAAACTCATTGCTCTGTTTTTTAAACAAATAAGTAGCTAAGGAAATTAGCCCAGCAATAGAAGAAGTAGCCGTAGTGTCGTGGTCTATTTGTTTGAGTACAATAAAGTCAGTTAAATGCTTAAGCAATCTTTTTCTTAAAGTATGATAAGCAACTTTGTTAGGTGTTTTGTAAAGTTTGGCTTGAATTTCATTAGCACTTGTTTGTTTACAAATGAGTTCGAACAAATCTAAATCTTTTCGCTGCTTTTTACTTTTTTGCCTGTTAATGAAAATTCTAAATTCTCGTTTATCATCTTCCGATAAGGTGTTAATTAACTCTTGTAATTTGTCCATAGTAAAAAGTCAGTATGTAATTGTGCTAAAGTACTGTAAATATTGAATAATTAAAAATAAATAAGCTCCAATAAAAGTCAGTTAATTGTCAGTTTTTGTTTGCGAAGGTATCATTTGAGCAATATGTTTGTATCGAAATTTAAAACGATATATTATGAAGAAGTTATTATTATTTGCCTCAATTTTTTGTTTAACAACTGGTGCTTTTGCACAAGAGGAAACTAAAGTGAACAATAAAAAAAGGTTTAATCATTCATTAGGTTTTGGAGCAGGTATTTCGACAGGACATGGATTGTCTTACCGTTATTTTGGTAAGAAGTTAGGGGTTCAAGTAAATTTTTCACCTTATAAAGATGAGTATAAAACCAATATTAGTTCAGGGGTTACTTTTTTATATAGGCTTGTTGAGCTGAATGAATTCACTTTCTTTTTATATCAAGGAAATCATTATTATTTTAATGAAGAATCTCACACATATACAGATTATGACTATGATTATAATACT
>JAQXDJ010000312.1 GCA_029251425.1 Vicingaceae bacterium | reverse complement strand
CGTAAGATCCTACTCGCGACTTAGAAATATCCAACTCTATTGAAAATTGTTCCTGTGTAAGGCTCTTAAGCCCTCTTAAATGTTTGATGTTTTTTGCTATTCTTCCCATAACTACAAATATAGGTCAAATAATCTATAATTTGTAGTTATTTTTGAATTTAATTGAATAATTAAAATGTACCCACCTTTTTCATATGAAAAAAATAAAACACGAAACTCTAGAAATCAATAGGGTAAGTCTAAAAAAAGACATCAAAATACAACTCTTCAACGAAGGTATTAGTGCTGGATTTCCGTCACCTGCTCAAGACTTCTTAGACTCTTCTATTGATTTAAATAAAGAGTTAATAAAAAACAGTGCTTCTACATTTTACGGAAAAGTAAAAGGAGACTCAATGATTGAAGCCAACTTAAACGATGGTGATTTATTAATTATTGACAAGAGTATAGAACCTTCTAGCAATAAAATTGCTGTCTGTTTTATAGATGGAGAATTCACTGTAAAGCGTATAAAAATTGAAAGTGATATTGTTTGGCTAATTGCTGAAAACAAAAATTACAAACCCATAAAAGTAACCGCAGAAAATGACTTTCTAATATGGGGAATAGTAACCTATGTAATTAAAACTGTATAATGTTTGCTTTAGTTGATTGCAATAATTTTTACGCTTCCTGCGAAAGAGTCTTTAACCCTTCTTTAGAAAAGAAACCTATTGTTATTTTATCTAACAATGATGGCTGTGTAATAGCTAGAAGTAATGAAGCCAAACCATTTATACCAATGGGTGCTCCAGCTTTTAAATTCAAACAAGCGTTTAAAGCAAACCAAATACACGTATTCTCTTCTAATTTTGTCTTATACGGAGATATGAGTAACAGAGTAATGACTATACTATCTAATTACACTCCTGAAATTGAAATTTACAGTATTGATGAGGCATTCTTAAAATTAGATGGCTTCCATTTATTCGATATAGAAAGGTACAGCAAAGAAATCAACCATAAAGTAACCACGGGAACAGGAATACCTATTAGCACAGGAATAGCTCCTAGTAAAGTGTTGGCAAAAGTAGCGAACCGAATAGCTAAAAAATTCCCTAAAGAAACAGGTCATGTATACATAATTGATTCTGAGGAAAAAAGAATAAAAGCACTCAAGTGGATTAACATAGGTGATGTTTGGGGTATTGGAAGAAAACATGAAGAGCGACTCAAAAAAGAAAACGTAAGAAAAGCTTATGATTTTATAAACTTACCAGATGACTGGATTAAAAAAAATATGGCCATAGTTGGTTTAAGACTAAAACAAGAACTGGAAGGAAAATCAATCTTAAACATAGAACACGTAAGAAGAAAAAAAACAATTGCCACCACAAGAACATTTGAAAAAAACCACTCAGACCTCCCCAACATACAAGAGCGTATTTCAACATTTGCTATTACTTGTGCTGAGAAACTTAGGGCGCAAAAATCTTGCTGCAGTTCAATCGTGGTTTTTGTACATACCAATGGACACCGGAAAGACCTTACACAATACAGTAAAAGTATTACCATCAGAACCGACTACCCTACAAGCTCCAGTTTTGATATTGTAAAATACGCTGTACAAGGCTTGAAAATTATCTACAAAAAAGGCTATCAATACAAAAAAGCAGGAGTAATCGTAACAGAATTAACTCCCGAGAATGAAAAGCAGCTTAACCTTTTTTCTTCAGAAAACCCAAAGCACAAAATTTTAATGAATACAATTGACAACCTGAACAATTCTATTGGACAAAAAAAAATAAAATTAGCTTGCCAAGATCTTGACAGAACCTGGAAAATGAAGCAAGAAAAACTATCTCCAAGATACACCACGAGGCTAAATGAAATAATAACAGTTAACTCCTAATGTTTTTATAGCAAAAAAATCCTCTAGCAGAAATTGCTAGAGGATTTTTTCATTCAATACGTTATATACTTAAACGTTAAATCTGAAATGCATAATATCACCATCTTCAACAATATATTCTTTTCCTTCTACTCCCATTTTACCAGCATCTTTACAAGCAGATTCAGAACCAAGTTCAACAAAATCGTTATACTTAATTACCTCAGCTCTAATAAATCCTTTTTCAAAATCAGTATGAATAACTCCTGCAGCTTGTGGAGCAGTCATCCCCTTATTTATTGTCCAAGCCCTCACCTCTTTAACACCTGCAGTAAAATAAGTATCTAAGTTTAATAACTTATATGCTGCTCTAATCAATTTATTTACACCTGCTTCTTCTAACCCTAAATCAGACAAAAACTCTTGTCTTTCTTCATAAGTATCTAACTCTGCAATATCAGCCTCAATTTGAGCACCAATCATTAGTACTTCAGCATTTTCATCTTTTACCGCTTCTTTAACAGCTTCAACATGCGAATTTCCATCAACAACAGAATTTTCATCTACGTTGCACAAATACAACACTGGCTTAATAGTTAATAAGTGTAAAGTCTTCACCAAATGAAAATCCTCCTCAGCAACTTCAACAGTTCTTGCAGATTTACCAGCTTCTAAAGCTGCCTCAAGTTGAGTTAAAACCTCATGTTCTTTTACAACAGCTTTATCTCCAGACTTCACTTTTCTTTTAATACTATCTAATTGTTTCTGAACTGTTTCTAAATCCTTTAGTTGTAATTCAAAATCAATTACTTCTTTATCATTTATCGGATCAACTTTACCATCAACATGCACCACATTGTCATCATCAAAACATCTTAGTACGTGAATTATCGCATCTGTTTCTCTAATGTTAGCTAAGAATTTATTTCCTAAGCCCTCTCCTTTACTTGCTCCTTTTACCAATCCAGCAATATCAACAATCTCAATTGTTGTTGGCTGTACTTTTTCTGGATTAACTAAACTTTCTAACTTTTCTAATCTATCATCTGGCACAGTAATCACCCCAACATTCGGCTCTATTGTACAAAACGGGAAATTCGCAGATTGCGCTTTTGCGTTAGACAAACAATTAAACAATGTAGATTTACCAACATTAGGCAACCCAACTATACCACATTTTAAAGCCATAATTCTTATTTTTTAGATGCGCAAAAATAACAATTCGGAAATGATAATTGATAAGTTTCTAACAATTTCACACTCATAATATAATTGAGGTGCAACAAAATCAGCATTAAAGTTTTAGGTACTTTTGGCATTGTTAATGCATAACGAATTCCCAAAAAGGAAAAAATGGCTAAAGAAAGTAAAGCTCAATTAATCATCTACAATATTCTTAACCCTTTAATAGTAGGGATGCACAAAATTGGTGTAACTCCTAATATGATTACTTCTATTGGATTTATTTTAAATATTGTAGCTGCTGTTATCTTTATTATTGGAGCTGAGCAAGCAGATAGAACCGATATGTTTTATGTTGGCTGGGGTGGTTTTACCATTTTAATTGCAGGATTATTTGATATGATGGACGGAAGGTTAGCTCGAATTGCAAACCTATCAAGTTCATTCGGAGCTTTCTATGATTCTGTAATGGATCGTTATAGCGAATTGGTTATGTTTTTAGGAATTTGTTTTTACCTGATTTCGCAAGACTATTTTTTAAGCTCACTTTTTGCTTTTGTTGCACTAATAGGCTCTATTATGGTAAGCTATATTAGAGCAAGAGCAGAAGGTATTGGTGTTGATTGTAGCGTTGGAATGATGCAAAGACCCGCCAGAGTTGTAACTATTGGAGCTTCAGCTATGTTTTGTGGTATTATTTATTACTTTACAGGTCATTTTAAATTTGAATTGGATAATCCAATATTTACTTACTTTGAAACCATTTCAATTTTTACACTTCCTGTAACTTTTGTTGCTATAATGGCTAACTACACTGCTTTTCAAAGATTAATGCACGTAAAAAAGGCATTAGAAAAAAAAGATACCAATGCGTAAGTTTTTAAGCCTTTTATTTTTTGTAACGCTTCTTACTAATGGTTTTAGTCAAGATGGTAAAGAACGTTTAAAAGTGTTTGATAACAGAACTATTCCTGATGATCCAAACGTTTTATTTTACATTCATAAAAACACCAACCCTAATGCTGTGGTTTATGCGCTTAAATTAGATTCAGACAAAAAAATTAACCCAGAAGAACCTATCGAAGTCTTTTGGCGAAGATATCAAGAAGATGGTAGAAAAAAGAAATTAGCTTGGCTAGAGAAAACTTTTGCTTTCGATTTCAAAGTAAAACCTGTTAATGGAAAAGAGAACACTTATGCTTTTAGCTTAATTGCAATGAAAGACAAACAACTTATTGCAACTCAAAATAAAAAAGGAGAACCATTGGTATTTATGACCATTGCAGGAAAATCTGCGCTACTAGAAAAACTATACATAATGGTTGATGACACCAAAAGAATTCAAAGCGTACTATCTATAGAAATCTTCGGTAAAGACCCAAAAACAGGCCAATTAGTTTACGAGAAGATTGTCAAGTAAACCAGTATTTCTCTACTACTTTCCTCATCCTATTATTAGTTACTAAATTCTACATTAGAACCATTAGTAATTATTATATTTGCAGTCTTAAAAATTAAACTTAAAATAAAAAATATGAGTCAAGATATTGCTAGTGCTGATGGAAAACTAGGTATTTTACTACCAGGAATGGGTGCTGTTGCGACAACTCTAATTGCAGGAGTTCTTGCTGTAAATAAAGGAATTTCTAAACCAATTGGTTCTACATCTCAAATGGGAACAATTAGAATTGGAAAAAGAACTGAAAACAATACGCCTTTAATTAAAGATTTTATTCCTTTAGCTGATCTAAACAAAGTTGAGTTTGGTGGTTGGGATGTTTTTGAAGAAAACGTTTACGAATCAGCTAAACACGCTGGTGTTTTAGACAGGTACTTATTAGAGCAATTAAAGCCTGATTTGGAAGCAATTAAACCAATGAAAGCTGTATTTGACAAAAAATACGTTACCAAATTAGAAGGAACTCATAAGAAAGAAGCTGCTAACAAAATGGAATTAGCAGAAATGCTAAGACAAGATATTAGAGATTTTAAAGCAAACAACAATTGCGATAGATTAGCTATGGTTTGGTGTGGATCTACAGAGATTTACATTGTTGAATCAGAAGTTCATCAAACAATTGAAAGCTTAGAGGAAGGAATGCGTAACAATGATGAAAACATACCTTCAAGTATGATTTACGCTTATGCTGCAATTATGGAAGGTGTTCCTTACGCAAATGGAGCTCCAAACTTATCAGCTGATATTCCTGCTTTAATTGAATTAGCAAAACAACAAAACGTACCAATTTGTGGTAAAGATTTTAAAACTGGACAAACATTAATGAAAACAATTTTAGCTCCAGGGTTAAAAACAAGATCATTAGGTATTGCTGGTTGGTTCTCTACTAACATTTTAGGAAATAGAGATGGTGAAGTTTTAGATGATCCTGCATCATTCAAAACAAAAGAAATGTCTAAACTAAGTGTTTTAGATTCTATTTTAGAACCAGAAAAAA
>JAQXDJ010000298.1 GCA_029251425.1 Vicingaceae bacterium | reverse complement strand
AAGGTTTTTTTTACCTCTTGTTCAAAAAATGTTAGTTAATAGTTCCCTTAACAGAATAAAAAACGGGTCTCATTTCTTAATTTTATGTTCTTCCTAAAAATTAGCGTAAGTAAATGTTTTTAATATTTGATACAGAAACCACAGGGCTCCCAAAAAACTACAAAGCCCCTGTAACCGATTCCGACAATTGGCCAAGAATGGTCCAGTTGGCTTGGCAATTGCACGATAATTCTGGAAAACTATTACAAGCAAAAAACTACATAGTAAAACCTGATGGTTATGATATTCCTATTGGGGTTTCTAAAATACACGGTATTACCACTGAACGTGCCGAGAGAGATGGACACGATTTAAAACTTGTTTTAGAAGAATTAAAAAAAGATTTAGAAAGAACCAATTATAATGTTGGACACAACATTGAGTTTGATGTTAACATTGTTGGAGCTGAATTCTTCAGAATAGATAATGAAGTAAACGAACAGTTTGCGAACCTTGCTTCTATCGACACAATGAAAACATCAGTCGATTTTTGTGCTATACCTGGAGGTAGAGGTGGCGGATTTAAATACCCCTCATTAACAGACCTTTATAAAAAACTTTTTGACAAAGGCTTTGGTGATGCCCATGATGCTGCTTATGATGTTGATGCAACTGCTCGTTGTTTTTTCGGATTGGTTAAACATAGAGTAATTCAGCCGAAAGAGATTACAGATGTTGATGGATTAGTTTATGAAGCTCCAGAATTAGAAGAGGCTAATTTTGAAGATTTAAAAAAACAAAAAGCTGAAAGTGGTGCTATATTAAAAACAGGAACAAATGTAAGTGCTGCGTTACAAGACGTTCCTTTTACGCATTTACACAACCACTCTGAATTTTCTATCTTACAGTCAACAACTAAAGTTGGAGGATTAGTAAATAAGGCAAAAGCTTTAGGAATGGAAGCAATTGCATTAAGTGATCATGGAAACATGATGGCAACTTTCCATTTTGTTCGTGACGCTATAAAAGAAGGCATTA
Source organism: Vicingaceae bacterium (assembly GCA_029251425.1). Lineage (GTDB taxonomy): Bacteria > Bacteroidota > Bacteroidia > Flavobacteriales_E > Vicingaceae. The sequence goes on along the minus strand of JAQXDJ010000298.1, from coordinate 3,460 downwards.
CCCCTATTGTTGGGTGTGAGTTTAATTTGTGTGAAAATCATAAAGATAAATCGCACAAAGACAATGGTTTTCAGACAGTAATTTTAGCTAAAAACAGAAATGGGTATCATAATTTAGCTAAGCTTGCTTCTTATGCTAATATTGATGGATTCTATTATGTCCCTAGAATTGACAGAGAACTATTATTAGAGTATAAAGAAGATTTAATTGTTCTCACGGGAGGTATTTGGGGAGAAATTCCAAACAAAATATTATTTGAAGGAAATAAAAAAGCGGAAGAAGCATGTATTTGGTGGAAAAAAAACTTTGGAGAAGATTTTTACATAGAAATTAATCGTCATGGTATCGAAGAAGAAAATGACATCAACAAAGTCTTATTAGAATTTTCAAAAAAGCATGACATTAAAATAATTGCATGCAACAATAACTATTACACAGAAAAGTCGGACGCCATATCGCATGATGTTTTATTGTGTGTTAGAGACGGAAAATATCAAGCAGATCCAAAAAAATATATTGGAGGGAGTAGAGAAACTCGTTTTGGATTCCCGAATGATGAATTCTACATGAAATCTTCTGATGAGATGAAAGTCTTGTTTGCCGATTTACCCGAAGCCATTATAAATACTCAAGAAATTGTAGATAAAATTGAAACTTTTGAGCTAGCACGAGATGTCCTGTTGCCCAAGTTTGATATTCCAGAAGAATTTCAAGACCCTTTAGATGAAGAGGATGATTCTTTAAAAATTGGTGAGAACGCCTACCTAAGACACATTACTTACGAAGGTGCAAAGAAACGATACGGAGAAATTACTGATGCTATTGCTGAACGTTTAGATTTTGAATTAAGCGTTATTCAAAATACAGGTTACCCTGGTTATTTTTTGATTGTAGAAGATTTTATTAGAGAAGCGCGAAATATGGGGGTTTCAGTTGGTCCTGGAAGGGGTTCTGCTGCAGGTTCTGTTGTAGCTTACTGTACTTGGATTACCAATATTGACCCTATTAAGTATGATCTACTTTTTGAGCGTTTCTTAAACCCTGAGCGTATATCAATGCCCGATATTGATATTGATTTTGATGATGAAGGAAGAGGAAGAGTAATGCAGTATGTAATTGATAAATATGGCTCTAACCAAGTAGCCCAAATTATCACTTACGGAACAATGGCTGCAAAATCTTCTGTTAGAGATACAGCTAGAGTTTTAGAATTACCACTAGACCAAGCAGGAAGATTAGCAGGGTTAATTCCTGACATTAAACTTAAAAAACTATTTGGCTTAAGCGAAGAAGATTTAGAAGCTAAATTAAAAGCTGAAGATATGGCCAGAGCCAATCAGCTTAAAGACATATCAAAAGGACACACCTTAGAATCTAAAACCATTAATCAGGCAAGATTAATTGAAGGCGCAATGCGTAACACAGGAATACATGCCTGTGGTGTAATTATTACACCTGATGACATTACCAATTATGTTCCTGTTGCATTAGCCAAAGATTCTGGAATGACTTGTACACAATTCGACAACTCAGTTGCTGAAGATGCAGGACTTCTAAAAATGGATTTCTTAGGATTAAAAACATTAACATTAATTAAAGATGCTTGTGCCATCGTAAAAGATAGACACGGAATTGAACTAGATCCTGAGAATTTCGATATTGAAGATGAAAAAACTTACGAACTCTTCCAGAGAGGTGAAACTGTAGGAGTCTTTCAATATGAATCGCCTGGAATGCAAAAACATATGAGATCGTTAAAACCGACTGTTTTTGCTGATTTAATTGCAATGAACGCACTTTATCGTCCAGGACCAATGGAATACATTCCATCATTTATTGATCGTAAGCATGGTGTTGAAGAAGTTGTTTACGATTTAGATGACATGGAAGAATACCTTGAGGAAACTTATGGTATTACCGTTTACCAAGAGCAAGTAATGCTTTTATCTCAAAAATTAGCTGACTTTACTAAAGGTGAAGCTGATACGCTCCGTAAAGCAATGGGTAAAAAGCAAATTGCTGTTCTGGACAAAATGAAGCCAAAATTTATTGAACAAGCTTCAGAAAAAGGGCATAGCGCTAAAAAATTAGAGAAAATCTGGACAGATTGGGAAGCCTTTGCTTCTTATGCTTTTAACAAATCTCACTCTACCTGCTATGCTTGGATTGCTTACCAAACTGCCTATTTAAAAGCCCACTACCCTGCTGAGTATATGGCTTCGGTTTTGAGTAACAACATGAATGATATTGCTCAAATCACTTTCTTTATGAGCGAATGTAAGCGGATGGGAATTGAGGTTTTAGGACCTGACGTAAACGAATCTTTAGTAAAGTTTAGGGTAAACAAACAAGGAGCTATTCGTTTTGGAATGGCAGCTATGAAAGGCGTTGGAGCAAAAGCGGTTGAAAGTTTAATTAAAGAAAGGACTGAAAATGGTTTATTCACTTCTGTTTTTGATGTTGTAAAAAGAGTTGAATTAAGAACCGTAAACAAAAAGACTTTAGAAAGTTTAACCCTTGGTGGAGGATTTGATTCTTTTGAAGGCGTACACCGTGCTCAATACTTTGCTCCACAAGAAAAAGGTGGAATATTTTTAGAAAAAATCATTAAATACGGTTCAAAATTTCAAGAAAACAAAAACTCTTCTCAAGTTTCTATGTTTGACATGTTAGAAGGTGATAGTGAAGAAGATGCTGAGCCACCAATACCTGCATGTGAAGAATGGAGTGCATTGGAGAAAATGAGTCAAGAAAAAGAAGTGGTTGGAATTTATATTTCTGGACACCCATTAGACGACTTTAAACTAGAAATTGAAAATTTTGCTAGAGGAACCCTAGCACATGTTACTGGAGATTTAGAAAAAATTAAAGGTCATGATCTTTCTATACCTGTAATTTGCACAGGCATTCAAGATAGAATGACAAAGAAAGGGAATCCTTTTGGTGTATTAGAAGTTGAAGACTATTATGCTTCGCACAGCTTCTTTGTATTTGGAGAGGATTATGTTAAGCTAAAACCTTACTTCCTTCCTGGACAGTTTCTTTTCATTAAAGGAAAGGCAACAACAAAAAAATGGAGTAAAGATGAAAATGATTTAGAATTTAAAATCATGAACATTGAACTGTTATCTGAACTTAGAGATAGTAAAGTAACAGGAATTACCTTAATCATGGAGGCTAGAGATGTTAATGCAACATTTATCAAAGAAATCAATAAGATACTAGATCAACACCCCGGAAAATGTAGCTTCAATGTTAATGTGAGAGATGAAAATGAAGGAGTAATTAAACTAAGCTCAAGAAGTAAAAGAATTGATATGAACGATGAATTCTTGGCATGCTTAGATAATATGCCGGAAGTTAATTACAAGTTAAATTAAATACTGAATGACAAATTGTCTTAAATCCAACAATGGTTTAAAAATTGACTATTAGAATTCAAAAAATAAAAGAAAATAAA
>JAQXDJ010000290.1 GCA_029251425.1 Vicingaceae bacterium | reverse complement strand
ACCTTATCCTTTAAAACTTTCTAGAGATAGAGTTACCGAAGAGGATGCACAGGTTACTTTCTTAGTACAGGATCATGCCATTTTAAATTCTCCTAATAAAATTACAGCAAAAGATTTTGATAACTGGGTCCAAGAAAGAGGTTTATACTTTCCTAATGAGTGGGATGAGAAATACACGCCAATTTTAGGCTGGAATGATACCAACGAAGAAATGAAAAAAGGAGCTTTATTAGTAGCTAAACACGGTAAAGGAAGTTTTATTTATACAGGAATTTCATTCTTTAGAGAATTACCTGCTGGTGTTCCAGGAGCTTTTAAATTATTTTCTAACATTGTGTCGTATGGAAAATAACTTACAGAAACCACCATTCTTCAAGAACTGGAAAGGGCTTTATTTTTTTGTGATTGGATTTTTAGCTTTTCTAATTATCCTATTTACTTTACTAACTAATTCTTACCAATAATGAGCATAGTCGATTGGATAGTAATGCTCGGAACCTTAGGTTTTATTGTGGCATACGGAACATGGAAAACACGTAAAAATGCCAATCTGCAAGATTATTTACGCGGAGGAAACGAAATGAAATGGACCACTATTGGTCTTTCGGTTATGGCTACACAAGCAAGCGCCATCACTTTTATCTCTACCCCAGGACAAGCATACGAATCGGGAATGGGGTTTGTACAAAATTATTTTGGTTTACCAATAGCTTTAATTATTGTATCAGCAGTATTTATTCCCATCTATTACAAACTTAAGGTATTTACCGCCTATGAGTATTTAGAATCTCGTTTTGGCGTTTCTAGTAGATTGCTAGCTGCATTTCTATTTTTAGTACAAAGAGGGCTAGCTGCAGGAATTACCATTTATGCTCCAGCAATTATTCTTTCTACCGCTATGGGTTGGAACTTGAATTTAACTATTTTACTCATTGGAATACTAGTTATTATATACACTGTTTCTGGCGGAACTAAAGCCGTAAGTTTAACCCAGAAATGGCAAATGGGCATTATTATGTCAGGTATGTTTGCCGCTTTTTTTATTATCATTTATAAACTACCCGATTTTGTTTCTTTTAAAGACGCCATTAATGTTGCTGGAATTATGGGGAAATTGGATGTAGTAGATTTTTCTTTTGATGTTGACAAACGTTATACTTTCTGGACAGGTATTACTGGAGGAACATTCTTAGCCCTCTCCTACTTTGGAACAGACCAATCGCAAGTGCAACGTTATTTAAGTGGTAGTTCGGTTTATGAAAGTAGAATGGGCTTAATGTTTAATGCCATTATGAAAGTGCCTATGCAGTTTTTTATATTGTTTGTTGGAGTTATGGTTTTTGTTTTCTTTCAATATCAAGAACATCCTGTTTTGTTTAATGAGAATGCTACTACTAAAGTTTACCAAACCGAATATGCAGAAGACATGAAGGCGATTGAAGCTGACTATTCTGAAGTTTACAACAGAAAGAAAGAAGCCCTAAAAATTGTGGTTGATAATTATGAGAATAGCAATTACAGTAAAGAAACTTTAGATTACACCATTCAAACAGTAAAAAGTAACGAAGCAGAAGCATTAGCGCTAAGAGATAAAGCAAAAGAATTAGTTAATACAGCAGTACCAGATAGTAAGTCTAGAGATTCTGACTATGTATTTTTATCATTCATAATGAATTACCTTCCTATCGGTTTAGTTGGATTACTTTTAGCTGTCATATTCTCTGCTGCTATGTCATCTACTTCTGGCGAGTTAAATGCCTTGGCAACCACAACCACAATTGATTTTTACAAACGTTTAAACACTAAAGAACATGATGAAAAACACTACTTAAAAGCTTCTAAAATACTAACAGCTGCCTGGGGTGTTTTAGCCATCATATTTGCATTTTTTGCTGCTTTTTCTGAAAACCTAATTGAACTGGTTAATATACTTGGTTCTATATTCTATGGAACTATCTTAGGTATTTTCTTAATTGCTTTCTTCTTAAAATGGATTAAAGGGAAAGCTACTTTTATTGGAGCTATTATCGCACAATCACTCGTAATTATTCTTCACTTTTTTGGTCAAGAAGTAGGGTCATTTATTATGGGTTATGAAGTACAAGAAGTAGCCTACTTATTCTACAATGTTATTGGTTGTGGGTTGGTTGTTCTCTTTGCACTTATCATTAATCCTTTCGATAAAACTAAAGCATAAAAAAACTCCATTGGTTGCCCAATGGAGTTTTTAATTCACGTAAAACGTGTTTTCCCTTATTTGTATTCAGCCATTGCCTTTTCTAAACGATCTTTGTAACCAAATGGTTTACCACTTTCTTTTGCTCCTGCCTCACCTAACTCAATTGCTTTTTTAGCACTTGTAATAGCTCCTGCATTATCTCCTAAAGCGTGTTGCACATCTGCTTTTACCCAGTAAGTGTACCAGTATTCTTTTGCTTTAATAGATTCATCAATCCAACCTAAAGCTTCTTTTACTCTCTTTTTTGAAGCAACAGCATATTTAGCAGAATTTCTGTAAACACTTGCTTTGTTTTTATCTGTAGCTTGTGCCATTGCGCTCTTAATGTTTCTCCAAGCTTTCTCTTCTACATCTACTTCAATTTTTAAAGCTATTGCTTTGTTATCCCAAGCTAAAATCAACTCTCCTGAATTATCTTTTAAATTATTAAATGAAAATTCCATTGATTCTACTTTTCCAATAGTTTTTGGCTCTGCACCAACTTTAAGCACATCATTTGCTTTATCGTATTTACCATCTCCCCAACCATCAATTTCTGAATTAAAAAGCACAGTCCATTCCGGATTAGTAGCAGAAGGAATTATAAACATAGAATATGTTCCCGCATTTATTGCTTGCCCACCAATCTTAACATTATCAGTAAAAGTAATTAAGGTGTTTTTATTTGCTCCAGCTCTCCACAATTTATCATCAGGCACTAACTCTCCAAAAATCTTTCTTTCTTTAACACTAGGTCTAGAATACTGAACTGTTACATCCGTTAAACCTATACGTTGCTCTACTTTTGCAGCAGGGCTAGGTTGTGGTAATTCTTGAGCAATTACGTTAGTTGTGGTAGCAACCACTAAAAACATTGCTGCTATTTTAATCATCTTTTTCATATCTCTATTTCTTTAAATTATTTTTGAAAATCAAATTTACATTTTAATATTTTGTTCTCTTATCAATTATATCCGTCTGTATAATAATTGACAGTTTTTTAACTATTCTTTTATCAAACCAAGCTCTACTAATCTTTCATGTAAAAAATCTCCAGCAGTAATGTCATCAAACTGTTTAGGTTCATTTTCTGAAATACAACTATCCAATACATCTAATTTCATTTCGCTAATTGGGTGCATAAAAAATGGAATTGAATAACGAGATGTCCCCCACAGTTCTTTTGGCGGATTTACTACTCTATGAATCGTAGATTTCAATCTATTGTTAGTATGTCTAGACAACATATCTCCAACATTAATCATTATCTCATCTGGTTGAGCAATTGCATCTACCCATTCACCATTGTTATTTTGTACCTGAAGCCCCTTTCCTTGTGCTCCCATCAACAGTGTAATTAAATTAATATCTCCATGTGCTGCTGCTCTAACAGCTTCTTTAGGCTCATTTTTAATTGGCGGATAATGGATCGGTCTTAAAATAGAATTCCCATTAGCAATGTAATTATCAAAATAAGTTTCTTCTAAATCTAAATGTAATGCTAAAGCT
>JAQXDJ010000431.1 GCA_029251425.1 Vicingaceae bacterium | reverse complement strand
TGTCAGTTGTCAGTTGTCAGCAAACAAAAACTATTTACTGATTACTTTTTACTAACAACTATTTAAAATCTTTCTCGTTTACAAGATCACCTTTCTCATTATAAAATTTCCAATGACCTACTTCATTATCATTTTCATATTGCCCTTCATAACGTAATTGTCCGCTAGGATAATAAATTTTTGCAACTCCTATTCTTAACCCTTCTTTATAAACTCCTGTGCTTTGCAATTGCTTATTATCAAAATAAGCTTTCCATTCACCCTCACGTTTTCCATCTAAAAATTTACCTCCCATTTTTAATTCACCGTTAATATGGTAGTGTTTTTCTTCAACCTTTACCTCTTCACCTTCTACTTCCTGATAGAAACTCACCCTATCTTTTTCACCATTTGGATGCTTTGTTTCAATCTTCTCAATTACTGGACTTTCGCAAGCAACAATAATTAATAAAATAAATACATATAAAATATTTTTCATGCTATTTTACTTTTATTACACTTATAACCTTAGCTCTGCTTAAGATAATAATCGTAATTATTTTTTCCGTTCAGTTGTAAAGATAACCAATTCTGCTAAAGCCTTGTTCGCCTCATTTTGCTCAAATTCTTTCAAAATTGCTAATGCTTTATCTTTATAATCGTGCATTGCTTTTTGAGCATATTCTATTCCACCAGTTTCAATTACAAAATTTATTACCTCTTTTACCTTCTTTTTATTTTCGTTATGTTTTTTAACATTTCTAATTATTCTTCTCTTATCAGAAGAGGAAGCTTTACTTAACGCATAAATTAGTGGTAAAGTCATCTTTTTTTCTTTGATGTCAATTCCTGTTGGTTTTCCTATTGTTTCTCCATCACTTCCATAATCAAATAAATCATCTTTAATCTGAAATGCAATACCTGTATATTCTCCAAACAATCTCATTCTTTCAATTGTTGCTTTATCCATACCAACAGAATTTGCCCCTGAAGCACAACAAGATGCTATTAATGTTGCTGTTTTTTGCCTGATAATATCATAATATACTTTTTCTGTGATATCTAATTTTCTGGCTTTCTCTATCTGTAATAACTCTCCTTCGCTCATTTCTCGCACCGAATTAGACATAATTCTCAGCAATTCAAATTCATCATTTTCTACAGCGAGCAACAATCCTTTTGATAGTAAATAGTCACCAACTAAAACTGCAATCTTATTTTTCCAGATAGCATTGATTGAAAAGAATCCTCTTCTTTTATTGGCATCATCCACTACATCATCGTGCACTAAAGTTGCAGTATGTAAGAGTTCAATCATTGCTGCTGCACGATAGGTAGAATCTGTTGTTTCTCCAAAAACTTTAGCCGTTAAAAAAACAAACATCGGACGCATCTGCTTCCCTTTTCGCTTAACAATGTAGTGCATTATTTTGTCCAATAAAGAGACTCTACTCTTCATTGAAGCTCGAAATCGAGGTTCAAACTCCTTGATCTCTTTTTCGATTGGTTTTTTTATTTGATCTAACTTACTCATTAAGGAATCCAAAAATAATAAAAGCTACTCTATGAATAGACTTTTTTCAACCATTTTGGAAGAATCAATAATCCTATAATTAAATATGGATAATAACTCCCCAACCTCCATAAAACTGCAAGCAAACCAGCTAAACCGATTGGTGTAAATTCTGATAAGAATCCTTCAAAAACAAATTCAGCAACTCCTGTCCCTCCTGGCGTTGGACTAATTATCATTACAATCCACATAATTAATTGCCGAGCATAAATCAATAAATGATTACCCGCAGGAGTAAAAGCTAATATTAAAAAATTTATTAGGCAAAACCTTGCTGTCCAGGAAAATAAAGTTGCTAGTGATGCTTTTAACCAAAAAAGAAACGGTTTGTTTTTAAAATCAGCTGCAGTTTGAACAAACTCATCTCCTACCTGTTCCATTTTATGGTGCCATTTTTTAAGAAACCCGAATTTAAAAAGAAAACTTAACACGTTTTTCAGCCCTTTTGGATGGATAAAAATGCCAAAAACAAAGAGTAAACCAAACATTAACGTAACCAAAAATCCTATTACAAATATTCCTTTAACAGAAAAAATAACTCCAAAAATTTCTTTTTGTAATTCAACAGGAAACAAATTTTGTGTACCAACCATTAAAATAACAATCGGTACGGTTACAATATAAAAAAGCTGATCAAATAATGCTGTTAACATTACTGTAGATGTGCTCTTCCCTAAACTCAACCCTTCTTTTTTTAAAATATACAAAGCAACACCTGTCCCACCTACTATTCCTGGCGTTACAGCAGAAGAAAATTCCCAAAGCATAATTACATCAAAACTATTTCGCCAATTTATTTTATTGTCTGTTAACACTTTAATGCGATACATGTAAGCTATATCTCTCAAAACCATCATTAATAAGCCTCCTAATATCCACAAAAATGATTTCCATCGCCACTTTACCTTCCCAAACTCTGCCCAATCAGTATTAGAATATAACATATAAGCAGTCACAATCAATCCAACAATAACAGGAATAGCTATTCTTTTAACTGTAAATAATTGGCTGACTTTATTACTTTTGGACATTCTTAATTTAATCTTATGAAAAAAATATATTATTTATCAACTTGCTCGACCTGTAATCGAATTATAAAGGATTTAAACCTTGACGATTCCTTTGATTTTCAGGATATCAAAACTAACAAAATAACTACCGAACAAATTGAGGAGATGGAAAAATTGAGTGGTTCTTACGAAAGTTTATTTAGTAAGCGCGCCATGAAATATAAGTCTATGGGATTAAAAGAAAAGAACCTAAGTGAAAACGACATTAAAACCCTAATTGTAGAAGAATACACTTTTCTTAAACGGCCTGTAGTTCTTCTAAACAATAAGATTTTTATCGGAAATTCTAAAAAAGTAGTTGAAGCTATCGCTAATGAACTCTAATTTAAAACCTCACTTAGCAGTTTTAGGAGCAAATATTATTTATGGTTTAAATTATACCATTGCTAAAGATGTTATGCCCGAATATATTCCTCCTTTTGGATTTATTTTCTGTAGAGTTGCCGGAGCATTGCTCTTATTTTGGTCAATTTTTGCTTTTAATTATGAGAAAATTGCCAAGAAAGATTTATTACTTCTAGCTGTTTGTGGCTTTTTTGGAGTAGCGGCAAATCAGCTTATGTTTTTCTATGGGTTAAATCTAACAACACCTATTAATGCCGGAATTATAATGACTTCCAATCCTATCTTAGTTTTAATTGCTTCAGCTATTATTCTAAAAAACAAAATCACCATTACAAAAGTAGGTGGAATTGCTTTAGGAATTGTAGGTGCATTACTTTTATTACTTTTTAAAAATAATTTCTCATTTGGTTCCGAAACCATAGTTGGAGATGTCTTTATATTCTTAAATGCAATGTCGTACGGAACATACCTAGTAATTGCTGTTCCTTTAATGAAAAAATATAAACCTCTAACAGTAATTACATGGGTATTTACATTTGGGCTCATCTATGTATTACCTTTTGGGGTTACTGAATTTACAGAAATAGCATGGAGTACTTTTAGTACAACCATTTGGTTAGAATTTGCCTTTGTTATCATTTGCACCACTTTTTTCGCCTATCTTTTAAACATTTATGGTCTTAAAAATTTAAATCCTTCAACGGTTTCTACTTACATATACCTACAGCCTTTATTAGCTGCTGCATTTGCTATTTGGGTTGGGAAAGACAGTTTAGATTGGATTAAAATTGTAGCTGCCATTCTAATTTTTAGTGGGGTTTATTTGGTTAGCAAAACAAAATCATTAAAAAGCCAGTAGTATTATTACATTTGTAGTCAAATTTTTAATGTATGATTAAATCAATGACCGGTTTCGGTAAAGCTACCGGAGAAATAAACCACAAAAAAATTACTGTAGAGATTAAATCTTTAAACAGTAAGCAAGCTGATAAAGGCTGTAGG
>JAQXDJ010000422.1 GCA_029251425.1 Vicingaceae bacterium | reverse complement strand
CCAGTGATTATTGAGGATAATGCTTTTATAGGTTCAAGGTGTATTGTTGTAGAGGGTGTTCGACTAGAAACTGAAGCTGTATTGGGTGCTGGAGTTGTACTGACTATGAGTACAAAAATTATTGACGTAACGGGCAAAGAACCTGTCGAATATAAAGGGATTGTTCCCGCGCGTTCGGTTGTGATTCCAGGGAGTTATAATAAAGAATTTCCTTCAGGAAATTACAATGTACCTTGTGCTTTAATTATAGGTAAACGTAAAGCAAGTACAGATTTAAAGACATCACTAAACGATGCCTTAAGAGAATATGATGTAGCAGTATAGTTTGAAAAAAATACTAATCATACAATCCGCTTTTATTGGAGATGTTATTTTAGCAACAGCTCTAGTGGAAAAATTACATCAATTTTATCCAGAAAGTCAGCTAGATTTTTTGTTGAGAAAAGGAAATGAAGGCTTATTGGCCAATCATCCTATTATTAATAATGTGCTAATTTGGGATAAGAAAGATAAGAAGTATGATAATTTAAAAGTAATATCTAAAAGTATTAAAAGAACACAATACGATGTTGTAATAAATTTACAGCGTTTCGCTTCTACCGGTTTATTAACAGCATTTTCTGGAGCAAAGCATAAAATAGGATTTAAGAAAAACCCCTTATCTTTTTCTTTTACTAAGAAAGTAGAACATAAAATAGGAGATGGTACCCATGAGGTTGAGCGTAATCAACAATTAATTGCTGATTTAACAGATGGAGTAGCCTTAAAGCCTAAACTTCATCCAACAAACAAAGATTTTGGTGATATAGAAGTTTATAAGCAAAATACTTATGTATGCATGGCCCCAACTTCAGTTTGGTTTACCAAACAGTTGCCTAAAGAACAATGGATAAAATTAGCAGATAAGCAAAATGACCAAACAACTGTTTATTTATTAGGTGGGCCTGATGATGCTGCACAATGTGAGGTTATTAAATCAGCTTCAAAAAATAAGAATGTGATAAACCTTGCGGGGAAATTGTCTTTCTTGCAATCTGCTGCTTTAATGCAAACTGCACAAATGAATTATGTAAACGATTCAGCACCATTGCACATTGCTTCGGCTATGAATGCTCCTGTAACGGTTTATTTCTGTTCTACAGTTCCATCGTTTGGTTTTGGACCATTATCTGATAACACTAAAATAGTAGAAGTTAAAGAAAAGCTCAATTGCCGACCTTGTGGACTACACGGTAAAAAAGAATGCCCTGAAAAGCATTTCGATTGTGGGTTTAAGATTGAGGTTTGATTAAAGAATGTAAGGTATATATTCTGAAGTGTACGATAATGTGAAGTAAAGTATAATTGTCATTATAAAATACAAAATCATTATTGTTTTCCATTTTTTCCGTTTGGATAGAGAATGGGATTCTATCTTTTTAATTACTTCAAAATATCTATCGTTTCTCCAATAGATTAAATAATTTAAAAGTGCTGTTGATAATATTAATGCTCCCATAATAAAACTGTTAAGTTCAGGAAATTGAAACATCTTTTCTAAGGTTGAATAAAGAGAAATAAAATTAGCTCCTACAGGAAGAGTCATCATGAAAATCGTCATAAAAACTGGATCATCGTTTTTAGGAGTTTTTAATGTGAATTTATAGATACTGTAAAATAAGTAATTATAAAACATTAACTTTTTCTTTAAACCATATACTTCTAATATCTTGTATCCAATCGTAAGCCTTGTTATAGTCTGTAAAGATTTTTACAGGATCTTTTGGTTTATGGAAGTTCATATAAAAGTTGGCTAATAATTTTGTATGCAAGCTATTCACAACAATGGCTTGGCCTTTTCTTATGTTAGTTATTTTTTCATTTTTAGCAAAGTAATCTCTTGCTTTATGAGAAATATTGCTTCTTATATTCCTTGCATCAACTAAAGTCACAAAAGAACTCCCCTCAACCCAATCATAAGTATAATTATCTAATTCGATGGCATCTTCGAGCTCAAAGCTAACTTTATCTTTAAATACAATAGATGTGAAGCCATCATCTAATAAGTAT
>JAQXDJ010000411.1 GCA_029251425.1 Vicingaceae bacterium | reverse complement strand
GCTACAATGTTGTCTTCTTGTGGATATAACAGCATGGTAGAATTAGAAGAAGATTCTATAACACAATGGGCAAATGTTGAAAGTTCTTACCAAAGAAGAGCAGATTTAATTCCTAACTTGGTAAACACTGTAAAAGGATATGCTGAACACGAAAAAGAAACGTTAACTGAGGTGATGGAAGCAAGAGCAAAAGCTACTAGCATTAACATTGACCCTTCTAAATTAACAGCAGAAAATATTCAACAATTTCAGCAAGCGCAATCAGGTATTTCAGGAGCTTTAGGAAAATTAATGATGGTTTCTGAACGTTACCCAGATTTAAAAGCAAACCAGAACTTTTTAGAGTTACAAGCTCAATTAGAAGGAACTGAAAATAGAATTAATGTGGAGCGTAACAAGTATAATGAGTCTGTAGGAAGTTTTAATAAGACGATTAAAAAATTTCCAAACAACTTGTTTAATGCAATGTATGGTTTTGAGGCAAGAGTTCGATATGAAGCTGATGAAGGTTCTCAAGATGCACCAGAAGTACAATTTTAAGATATAAGAAATGGCAAAAGATTTATTTACAGATAAGCAACAAGCATTAATTGTTGCTGCAATTAAAGAAGCTGAATTAAACACTTCTGGAGAAATTAAGGTGCACATCGAAAAGAAATGTAAAGAAGATGTGTTGGATCATGCAGCATTTATGTTTGATCATTTAGAAATGCAAAAGACAGAACTCAGAAATGGTGTTTTAATTTACTTAGCTGTTGAAGATAGAAAGCTAGCAATTTTAGGTGATACAGGTATTAACTTAAAGGTACCTAAAAACTTTTGGGATGCGACTAGAGATTTAATGATAAACCATTTTAAGGAAGGTGAGTTTTCTGAAGGTTTAGCGAATGGAATTAAGTTAGCTGGTGAACAATTAAAGGAACATTACCCTTACCAAAGTGATGATGTGAACGAATTGTCAGATGATATTTCGTTTGGGGAGTAGAAGCCTTGTTTTACGTCATTGCGAATTTTATTTTTTGTCATACTGAGCTAGTTTATACTGAGCGCAGTCGAAGTAAAGTATTTACAAAAAACAAATGAAGCAATCTCTTCGATAAGATTGCTTTGTCATTCGTTCCTTATTCCTCGCAATGACGAATTATTAAAAATAACACTATGAAAAAACTATATACAATACTATTACTACTTGTTGCCTTTACAACCGTAAACGCTCAAGACTGTTTGTTAGAAAAAGCTCCAGTACAAAACTTGGTTCAAGATTATGCTGATGTAATGACAGATGCTGAAGAGCAAGGGTTAAGACAAGCCTTATTGACTTTCGAAGATTCTACATCAACTCAAATATTGATTGTTACCGTAACTGATTTATGTGATTACGATAAAGCAGAATTTACTTACACTTTGGGTGAAAAGTGGGGTGTAGGACAAGATGGCAAAAACAATGGTATTGTTATTATGGTGAAGCCTAAAGAAATTGATGGGAGAGGAGAGGTGTTTATTGCTCCAGGATATGGAATTGAGGGTGTTTTACCTGATGCCATCGCAAAACGTATTGTTGAACGAGAAATGATTCCTTATTTTAAGCAAAAGGATTATTATGGTGGAATAGCAGCAGCAGCAGTTACTACAATGGAAATTACTGGAGGAGAATATTCTGCAGATGAGTATAATAGTAATGGAGGAATTAAAACGGTTTTACCGTTTTTAGGAGTGCTGTTTATCTTTATGATTATAATGATTACACGAGCACGACAAACAAGCAAATACGCAGCAACTAACAATATGGGCTTTTGGGCTGCATGGACTTTAATGAATGCATCTAGCAGAAACCATGGAGGTTCTTACGGAGGATTTAGCTCTGGAGGAGGTTCTTTTGGTGGTTTTGGAGGTGGGTCCTTTGGTGGAGGTGGCGCTGGAGGTAGTTGGTAAATATTTATGCAATACGACATCACCATACTAACTCAAGCAGAATATGTAAACTCTATAGAAAAAGATGTTTACATAGAGAATGTTTTATTAGAAGATAAACTGATAATTGATGCTTTAGAGGCTAAAGGCTTAAAAGTACATCGTACCAATTGGGATAATCCTGATTTTGATTGGGGTTCTACCAAGTATGTTTTATTTAGGGCTATTTGGGATTATTTTGATCGTTTTCCTGAGTTTTCTAAATGGTTAGCTGAAGTTAGCCAGAAAACAAAACTGATAAATCCTGCAGAGCAAATTGTTTGGAATATGGATAAACATTATATGAGAGATTTAGAAGATGCTGGAATTAATATTGTAAAAACAGATTTTGTAGAAATAGGAGATACAAGAACATTAAAGCAAGCTATTGCAGATTCTGGATGGGATCATGTAATTCTTAAACCTGCTGTTTCTGGTGGAGCTCGTCATACTTATAAAATTAAGCCAGGAGGATCTAATCTTCATGAAGCTGTCTTTAAGGAGCTAATTGCAAAAGAAGCAATGTTGATTCAGCCTTTCCTTAATAATATTACCACAAAAGGAGAGGTTTCTTTTATGGTTTTCGGAGGGAAGTATAGTCATGCGGTATTAAAGAAAGCCAAGGCTGGAGATTTTAGAGTACAAGATGATCATGGGGGAACTTTACACGAATATGAAGCATCACCTGAGGAAATAAAATTTGTGCAAAATGTTATGGCTAAGTGTAAAACTGTTCCGGTTTACGGAAGGGTAGATGTAACTTGGGATAATGATGATAATTTGGCTTTAGTTGAATTAGAAATTATTGAACCAGAGTTGTGGTTTAGAGAATCATCTAAATCTCCAGAAATGTTTGCTGATGCTGTCGTTGATTACATTAGCTAAGTTGTTTAATAAAAAAGTCAATTAAAGGATTAACTTTAATGGACTTTCTATTATTTTTAATGTTAGACTACTTTAATATCTTTATCATCAGAAGGGTCTAATGCAGCACTTTTTACATCTGCCTCAGCATCTATCTTATATGCTGATTTTTCTTTGTTTGCAAATTTAGCAACACTACCTAAGGCACCTAATGCTCCACCTTTTTCTTTAAGATCATCAGCATTAGAATTTTGTAGTGTAAATGGTAGGGTAAAAGGAATTTCTTTTCTTTCTCCTGGCTTAATTGTAAAGTTTCCAGGTAAATTAAGAACACCTAATTCAAATTCTTTAGTCTTTTCATCATCACCACGACCAGTTGTAAATTCTTCAATAAATTTAACAGTAATGGTAACTATTTCTTGTTCGCTTTTAGTTGTTAAAATAACTTTACCATCTACAGAAGCATCTTCTTTTTTTTACTTGACCAGGAACTTGTAATTGCTACTTTAACACCACCAATACCTAGCTTGTTTTTAATTTTCCCGAAAAATCCCATTTGTATAGTTATTTAATTAGTTATGAAAACAAATCTAATAATTAAATGATCTAATAAAAATCTTTTTATTGAAGAGTTATCTGATGGTTAATTTTATTATTATTTGACATGATCAAAAGTTTATTCCTAAAGCTTTTTCAAAATGTCATCATTGCTTTGAATGGGTGTTTATAGAGTAGGTAAGCTGCTTTTATTACTAATACTTTGCGAAGACACTTATCTTTTTAAAACTTTAATGACTTTTTGATTCCCGTTTTTTGCTACTATTTCAATAAAGTATAAGCCAGATTCTCCTTTTATTTCTAGATCTATAGTGTTAAGGGATTTATGATTTTCTGTCATTAATGTTCTACCATATACATCATTAATTTTAATGCTTACTTCATTTAATTTTTTTCCAAAATCAATATTAACAGCACCTGATGTTGGGTTAGGATAGACGTTAATGTTGTCAAACCTGTCGCAAGAAATTGCTTTCACTGAATGTAGTTTCGACTTTCCATTAAAATCTGTCTGCTTTAAACGATAGTAAGATGTTCCATTTGTTGGATTGTTATCAGTCCATTGATATTCGGCAGTTGAATTACTATTACCATTCCCTTGAATTTTACCAATGGCATAAAATTCTATTCCATCTAACGATTTCTCAACGGTAAAGAAATCGTTGTTTATTTCAGATTTGGTCACCCAATTTAAATGAACCGTATTGTTGTAACATGAAACATCAAAAGACAATAACTCAACAGGTAAAGGAGTTGCCCATTTGTCAACAGAACCAATGGTAAAATAGAAGCCAGTACCAGCAACAAAATTATGTTCAAATCGAACAATATCATTGGTGTTGTCTACAAAGCTAGGACTGATTGATGTCGCTCCAGCCGTGAAAGTTCCATCAGCATCAACCAATAATCTGATGTTGTTTAAGTCATTGGCTCCAGCAACTCCTCCAACACCAGCAACTGTAGACATGTCAAATTCTATGGTAACTGTTCCAATAGTTCCTGTTTCTTGGCTTTTCCAATGTCTTTGAAATACCGATTGAATTTCTTCTGGGTTTATAGTAAAGAAGTATGATCCTGCAGGTAAAAACGGACTGGCTAATCCACCGTTGTTATGCCCCCAGATAAGGCTTGAATTATCTACACTAATAATATTGGGAGTAGTAAAATTAGTTCCGTTAGCAATAGTTACAATGTCATTGCGAACAGCTCCAGTCCACATCTCTGTATGTGATTTACGTTGATCTAATGCTGTAGCATTATCTCTTCTAATACCAGTGATGTCAGAGTTGTAACCAGCATTAATGGATTGATCCCAGATAACAGCATGGCTGCTAC
>JAQXDJ010000398.1 GCA_029251425.1 Vicingaceae bacterium | reverse complement strand
CAGTTTCATTTTTATTAACCACTTTTTTAAGAGGGTTAATTGTTTCAACTAAAACAGGGTTGTTAAAAATTTTAAATGTTTTAGCTTTAAGATTAGTTTCGAAATCAAAATCAAAACTCATTTCATGAAAGCAGCAACACTGTTCAGAAAATGAGCAATCATTAACTGGTTTTTTATTGCAATCATCAAACTCGGTTAAACTTAATGTTGTGTTACCGCTTAATAAACACTCCATTTTATACAAGCTAAATTGTAGTGTTGATACTAATAGGATTAGTATCATTGAAAAGCTAACGGTATGTTTTAATATGTTTTTCATTAAGTATGAATCCAAAATTACTTAAAATAGTAGTTGGGAATTTTTATTTAGCTTTAATTAACAAGTAAATACAGGATTCCTATAAGGCTATTTTTATGCGATACTCAATTCAGCATCAAAAAGTTGTGCAAAATGTTTTTTTAATTTTTGTTTCACCTCTTCAGTATCAATTTCTCTATTCAATTCTTTTTGTAAAGAAGTTACTTGCTTATCAGCAATACCACAAGGAACAATGTTGTTGAAATAATCTAAATTGGTATTTACGTTAAAAGCAAAACCGTGCATTGTTACCCATCTACTACAGCGTACCCCCATTGCACAAATTTTACGAGCTTTTAAAGGATTGTCTGCATCTAACCATACACCTGTAAAACCTTCAGATCTTCCTGATTTAATACCGTACTCAGCTAATGTAAGGATTATCATTTCTTCTAAAAGACGAAGATATTTGTGTATATCAGTAAAGAATTTATCAAGATCTAAAATAGGATAGCCTACAATTTGTCCTGGGCCATGATAAGTAATATCTCCACCTCTATTAATTTTGTAATAAGTAGCACCTTTCTGTTTTAGTAAAGTTTCGGAAAGTAAAAGGTGACTTTCATCTCCGCTTTTTCCTAAAGTATATACGTGAGGATGCTCACAAAAAATAAGATGGTTTTTAGTTTCAGTTACCGTTTTATCTGCTTTACGGTTTTCAATTTTAGCAGCTATATTAGCTTGAAACAGGTTTTCTTGAAAATCCCAAGCTTCTTTATAGTCAATTAAGCCTAAATCTTGAAAGTGAACTTGTTTTGTATTCATCAGAAATAATTATCTGTGGTAATTTGTCACTAAATCTTAGCTAGTTCATTCTTTAAGTAAGTAATTACATCTACCTCTGTAATATCTACACCTTTTTTCTCTCCTAATAGTAAAGAAATCCAATCACCTAAATGAACTAAGTATAAAGCTTTTTCTAATTGTGTATTTCCTTTAGAATAAATTTCAACAATAGTAGAAGTGTATTTTTCAAAAACAGTTTTATTTACTTCCATTCTTTTTTGAGTACGGAAATAATCATCTTCATTTCTGAAAATAACTACAGCTAAATCTTCATTTTTAGTAGTCCAGCCAACTAGTTCGTTGTGGTTCATTTCCGGAATTACATGATGCCAACAAAGCATTTTCGAGTTCTCGTTAATTTGTTGACGGAAACGAACTGCAACTCCTTCATAATTAGCATCAGAATAAATTACTGGAATTTTATTAAATAATTTTTCAGTAACAGTTTGTGCTTCTGCAATTATGTTTGTTTCTTCAGTATTAATAGAGTTAACCGCATTTTTAAACTGAGTAATGTAATCGTTACTAATTACTTTGTAATGACTTAACAAGTAAAAAATAGGAGGGAACCCAAAACCAAAAGCTCCTCTTGGAGGATGACCTCCAGGAATGATAATATGGTTGTAGTTTTTTTCTTTAGCTATTTCTTCCAGTTTACCTCCAGAAGTGATGCAAGCAACTACAGCATTTTTGGCTTGTGCTTGAGCTAACATTTCTAATGATTCCTCTGTATTTCCAGAATAAGAACAGCAAACAACTAATGTGTTTTCGTTTACAAAAGCGGGTATTTTATAATCCTTATTAATTGTTATCGGACATTTAGCATCTTGAGCCGCTATTTGAGCAATTATAGTACCTCCAATACCTGAACCACCAAGCCCACATATTAAAACGTTTTGTATTGTTCCGTTAAAGGGAGTTAAAGTTGTAGCATCGCTAATTGTTAATGCTTCAGTAATGTGTTTTGTAAATTCTTCAATGCGTGTTCTCATAAGCCAAAGTTAATATTACCAAGGCAGTTAAATAAATTTATTTGCAGTTATTATTATAAAATCTTTATGA
>JAQXDJ010000350.1 GCA_029251425.1 Vicingaceae bacterium | reverse complement strand
AGAAAATGAAGATAACCCTCCCTTAGAAAATTTAACGGTAGAGGCATATCAGTTAAACCGATATTTGATAGCTCATTTAGAGACTGGAAAAAATTATAAGTTAATATTTAAAAATAAGGAGTTAAAAACTCTGCCTAATTACGATATTAATCATTTTAAGAGTAATATTATAAAGGATGTTCCAATATTAAAGACAAAAGAACTCTCAGTAATAAAATATAAAAAAAGAAAAAAGGTAACAACATCTACTTTGTGGATTTGGGGAGCAATAGGAGGGGTAGCTTTATTGTTGGCTTACATTTCATATAAAATGATAACAGAAATGGATAAAAATTAATTCTATGGATATAATTATAAAAATATTAGAATGGGGGACTAAAATTGCCTCAATAGCCATTTTAGCTCTTGTGCTTTTTATAGTTGGTGCTCATGTTATGGAGGGTTTTAAACCTGGCTTTGAAATTTCTAATCATGAAATTAAAGCCGCAATATGCTTAATAAGCATGTTTTTAGGAGTTGCAATAGGGCTTAGGTGGAGTTTAACTGGAGGGTTGTTAACTATTGTAGCAATTGTCTTTTTTATGCTCTTAGAGCAATCTTTTAAATTAAATGTAGTATTTGCTGGAGTTTTAATAGTTAGTTGTTTATATGTAGGGATATATTTTTTAAAGAGGTTTAATAGATGATGAAAAGTGTTCGGCTATATAAAGCAGTTTCGCTAGTGGTAGTTTTTTTTATTGCAGCAGTTACGCTCTATTTAATTGATCCTATCGCTCAAGATTTGGCTTACCATCGTTTTTCCGATTGTAGATCTATGTTTGGTATTCCTCATTTTATGGATGTGATAAGTAACATTCCTTTTATTGTTGTGGGATATCTAGGTGTTCGTTTGGTTCAAAAATCTTACAAAAAGTACACTGCTACTTATTTTGTAATGCTTTTTGTTTTATTCTCAGGAGTATTCTTAACGGGTTTGGGCTCTATGTTTTACCATTGCTCGCCTAATAATTTTACGCTAATTTTTGATAGGTTACCAATGACTTTTGTTTTTACGTCTTTATTTGCCTTAATCATATCAGACTATGTAGATAGACGAGTGGGGGCTTGGGTGTTTTATTTGTTTTTAACCATAGGAGTTTATAGTATATTCTATTGGTATTATACCGAAATAATTGGAGTTGGAGACTTAAGGTTATATGCCTTTGTGCAGTTTTTTCCAATAGTTTGTACTCCTTTAATATTGGCTGTTTATAGAAATGATAAACTTTACACAAAAGAATTGATTTATGTTTTTGCAGCTTATATTGTAGCGAAATTGTTTGAACACTTTGATGTGTTAATATATAATTTTACCGGCTTTATAAGTGGACACACTATTAAACATTTAATAAGTGCATTGGCAATTTACTTGATGTATAAAATGATCTGTAAAAACTCTAAACTACTTAGGTAGCTCTCCTGTAAAGGTAATACAAGGGTTAAAGCCTGTTCTACACATTTTATTAATTGTTGCAGAAAATTGACTATTTGTCTCAGTAGCTTTAACTTCAAATTGTAATAAATTTTCAGACCACCATTCTTTAAAGCAATCAGTATCAGTATTTAATAATGCTTGGTTTACTTTGGGTTGGTTATTCTTTTTAAATTCCTCAAAAGGCATGTTTTTATACATTTCTCTTATTTCATAAGCTCCAGGTTTTAGCATAAGGTATATCATACCATCAGCACCAGAAGAAATAGTAGAGATTTTTTTATTGGTATCTATAATTAGATATTCTGTTGCAGCAGTTGAAGTTTTGTTTAAATCCTCATCTCTAGGAAATGCACCACCACAATAAGGTTCTTTCGTCTTTATTGAAATCTCAACATTATGAACCTGGTCTTTTGTAAGAGAAGTGATAACTTCCTTTTCAATGTTATTCTTTGTTATGTTTGATTCTTCAGTGCTCTTACAAGAAAGAAAAGCGATTGGGATAAGTAAAAAAAATAATTTCATAGA
>JAQXDJ010000336.1 GCA_029251425.1 Vicingaceae bacterium | reverse complement strand
CTGCTTTTCAATTAATTGTATATGGTAAGATGAATTGTTAATGTTGTTATTTTTAAAATAAATTGTGTTGGTAGTCGGGTTTGGATAAACAACAAAATCATTTGCTAATTCTTTTTCTTCAATATTTACTGTCGGATCAGGTGTTGTTCCAAAAACAGGACGAAGCATTAATGTACCATCAAAAGAGGCTGTTTCCCAAACACCTGAAGAATTAAAATGAACTTTAGATTTATTGTTAGTGTTTACATCCCAACCAACATTTAAATATTCAGAAGAAATTTTTTCCCAGCCAAAATAATAAGTACCTACAGCTAAAATAATAGGTTGGTCTAAATTATATATTAAAAATTGATTGGTGTTTGAGTAAATAGGGCTTGTAAAAGCAGTTGCAACTTGTGAGTAAACTTCTGTTTCGGGAGATAAACTACTCCAAATTTTTAATCTAAAAGATTGTCCACTTAAATCGTTTTGTATTGGGTTAAAATAGATTTGAAAAGCAGTTAATGTGTCAGATTTTTTAATGTTGAATTCATGCGCTAATTTTGATCCAATTCCTTGCACACCATAACCTTGTTCTGCCGATCCATCATCATAAGCATAATAGGAACCAAATACTTGATAAGACAAAACAGTGTCATTGATAACTCTATCATCTTGTGGAGAACCAAATAATTCAAAGTAATTTTTTATTTGAAACACTTTATTTTTAACTGTATTATCTAGAGGGAAGCTAAATGTATTATTTGCAGTATTGTAAACCGCTTGAGGTTCTATTAAGGAAGAGTATGAAGCCACATTTTTATTGGCAGGTCCAGTAGGGTATAACTCAATACTCGCTCCTGTACCATTATCTTCTATTACTTCATACTTATATCTTACTTGGTAATTTATTGTGTCGTTATTTCTGTACGTTACTGGCATAGTTGCAGCCATATTTCCAATTGGGTTGGTTGAATAATGTTGCCAAGGCATAGCAGTAAACTCACTCAACATATTATAGTTATTTGTTATAAAGGAAACATCGTGCAACATAGTATCAGCATAACTTCTATTATCATTTACATAGATATAATCTACGTGCCAATGATCTACATTGCCAGATAGTGTAGCCCAATTTGTAAATCTAAATTGGAACTCGTTGTTATGAAAAGAAGTGTCAACAGGTATCATTACTTTTTTAAACGTATGATTTGGAACTCCGGGTGTTCCCCACATCCTAATCCATGTACTGTCTCTTTGTCTAAAAAACTCTAAACGTAAGCTGTCTTTAGTTTCTGGTTTGTTTCCATTGCCTTGTGGTTGATAATAAAAGCTTAAATAAACACTATCAGTAATGGTTGTTAAATCAATTTGTTGTGAAGTTAATTGATCTGCTTGCCCATAAGAATTAGCAAAACCAAAATTGTAAGGAGTCCCTGTAGAATCTAGTCCGTCAAAAGTAGCCACTCCATAGGTTACTGGGTTTATAGGAAGGTTAGAATTTATAAAAACATTAATATCTTGCCAAAGGTTTAAATTAGGATATAAAAAATTTTGAGAAAAATCATCAACAAAAGGTAGGTTTACTAAAGCTTTGTTTTGAGGTCTGTTTTTCTTTAAATAAGGAGAGTTAGGGTTGTCTTTGTTAGAATTGTAAAACGCATTTTGTACACCATTTAAACCCAATTCATAAAGGGTGTCTTTTTGTGAGAAAACACTCCCAAAAATGAAAATAGCAATAAGTGATATGTAAACTTTTTTATTCAAAAGGATTATAATGTATCAGTTGAGATTGAGTCGGGAATGCTAATTTGAATTCTGTTGCTATCACATGTAAAATAAAGATCAACAGCACTACCAATGTTTACTGCAATATTTTCATTTCTTACAGGGTTTTGTCTGTAAACTTTAGCGTTTAATGTATCTTCTTTTGTTACACATTTACAACCTTCATAGTCCATAAATCCTGTATTTAAAGATGACCCCATAATTTCATTTTCTGCAGCTTCTTTTGTTAATCCAATTAAATATGGAGCTAGTATTTTTTCGTTACTTGTACCAATTCCGATGGTTAAAACTATAGTAGATCCTTTATTGATTTTTTCATCAGGTTTAACTGTTTTTCCGTTAATTTCTTGCTTTAATACACAGTTAACGCATTCAGATGGCCTTTGTTGTGTTTTTACTTTTAAACCATAACTTTTTAGCTTTCCAATGGCTAATCTTAATGACATATCAACAACATCAGGCATAGCAACTCTCGTTGGAACGATTTTAGAAACAGTAATGTATATAGTCCTGTTTTTCTTTACTAAGTCATCAATTGCCGGATTTTGTTCTAGAACTGTTCCGCCAACAGCATCCTCAATATAGATAGAATCTAAAATACTATAGCGAAGTTCTTTTTCAGTTAAAATTTCTTCTACTTCAGCCACAGTTAAACCTTCTAATGAAGGAACACTAATTGTTTCTCCATGTAAGGTGTAATTATCTATAAACTTAAAAATACCCCAAACTGCAAATGCTGCAAATAAAAGCGCTACTGCTAAATTGATTAGAAAGCTTTTACTGAATAAGAATTTAAACATATTGATTGGTTAATTTGACAACAAATATACCTAAACGCCTTAGCTTAAAGAAGATTTAATGAAAAGAATTTTATAATTGAAAACTATAACTTATTCCGTAAATATGGTTGTGTTTTAGTGTTTTTACATTAAACCTGTTTTCGAAAATATAAAAGAATTTTAAAGCACTTTGTTTATTTATTTTATAAGCACTTCCTAGTGAAAAACGCGTTCTATTAATTATTTTTTCTTCGTTAAACTGGTAGTAAAACTCGTAAGAAATAAAAGGCGTGAAATCGTTTTCTAATTTATATTTCACAGCAAATTTATTTCTGCTAAAAGTAGGGTTGTTTTCTTCAGGAGAAGAGCTTTTTGTTTGATATTTTGTTCTGAAAAAAAAACGGAAATTCTCGTACTTTTGTTTAAGTGCTAATGAAAGGTCACATCGGTGGCGGATGTCATAACTTTCATTGCTATAATCATTATCTCTACTAAAACGGTAATTTACACCTGCGTAAATCCCTTTTGCAATTTTATATTGAACACCAACTTCTGAAAACACTTTATCAATATGAGTCATGTTCTCATCAAATCTTAAGTCTTCAGAAAAAGTAAATTCAAAATCATTTATTTCTTTAGAAATAGAAATTCCTGTCCATAATTTTGCATCACTCACTACTTGTGAATGCCCTAAAAAAGGCAATAGAACTATTATGGAAAGAAGAACTTTATTCATTTTGATTACTTACAGAAGTTGTTTCCTCATTATAACTCTTTGAAGGATCATCTTCATGATAGAAGATAATAATTTTTACGGTATCTCGTAAAAAATCAATTTTTCCAATTTGAATTCTATTAATATCTAAGCCTGTTCTTTCTTTTAAATCAGCTATCAGTGCTTCGTGATTTTCTGGTTTAACGTTTTCAATTTTTTCATAAGTAATCGATTTTCTAGATTCATGTTTTAGCAAGAACACTTTCTCTAAGAGATAAGTGGCTACCACAATAATTCCGTTAACCAACATTAGCTCAGCAAAACTGACCTTTTTTCCAGCTAGTGAATTGAGAACGGCAACAGCAATTACCATAAACAGATAAGTCATTTCCTTAATTGGAAGCTGTTCGGTACGATATCTTAGTATTCCAAAAATGGCAAATAAACCAAAGGCAAAAGCCATGTTCATTTTAACGTCATTCATTACAATACAAACAAAAAAGATGAGAATGTTTATTAAGAAAAAAGTAACCAAATAGTCTTTCCTTCTATGCGCTGGAAAATAAATTACTCTTACTAATGCAAAAACAACTGCAAAGTTGATTAAAAATCGAATAATCATTTCGAAAAAATCATCATAGTCAATTAATTTAGAGCCTAAAATAGGTATTCTTAAAAGTAGTTCGTCTAACATGTTTTTAGTTTATTTATTTTTAAAATACGTTCTTTAAAATTATTCTGTTTTAAATTTTTGTTTAATAAAGCTGTACCAACACAATACTTACTCATACTACTTTTTCTGATATGATGCTTTCTTATTACTCGTATAAAATCAGAATTAACAGAAGCTTTTTCTTGTTTAACTTCAGCTATTATTATGTGATCAATATTTTTTGCAGTATGGTTACTAAATGATTCGAAACCTAAATTTAAGTCAATTGTAAGGCGTTCGTTTAAGGTTTTATGCGCTAAAGTTAATCGAGTAAAATTGTTCCATAATGTAGGAATAACTTCATTTCCATTAAAAAAAGAGAAAGAATTGTTGAGGATAAACTTTTTAGAAAATTCAGTAAGTTCTTTTTCAATAGAAGCTACTTTAGATCTTGCTTTAATTGTTCTCCCTTTATTGTTTTTATATTTAACCTCTAAAAAATTCAAATCAGATTCAATATATTTTCTAAACCTAACTTTAATTCTGTTTGCTTTTCCGTTATGGTGTTGAATATAACTTCTTAGATCTTTAGTGTCATAATAAAGTGTTCTATAACTATTTGTTCGTTTACCATCAATTTCTAAAATCGAGTAAAAGTCTGAAATTTCACTTAAAATAATAGGTAATAAATCAGCATTAAAAACAAATTTAGTATCTGTTCTATCTTGCAATTTTACACGATCCAATTCTTTTAAAGAAATAGGTTTAAGTTGATTTAAAACATTATTTAATTCAGGATTCATTTTTTCTCAATAGTAATTGTTCCAACATCACCATCCTCATTTCCGCCAATTTCTATTTCTTCAAAAACTGGTGTAAGTGGGGTTGTTATATTAGATTCATCTTTACTGTAAGCAAACACTTTGTATTTACCTTTTCTTAAGTTGTTAAACTCAAAAGTTCCATCAAAATTTGTTTTTACATTATCATCATAAATATCATCTTCATCTCCATAAATGATATAAACATCTTCATCAGCAAAAGCACCATTTTGCAGTGTTACTTGGTCTCTTCCTTGAGTAATTACATCTACTATTAGTTTACTGGTAGCATTATCTGCATCAGTAGTATAACCTGATGAATTATTTGTAATAGTTAAAAAATCATTTGTCCTGCTTACTGTAAATGGAGCGCCTGAAATTGCGTTTAAGGCAGATTCTAGGCTGGTTGCCATATCGATGTTTGTACTAGAGCTACTACTATAATCAATTACAATTAGGGTTCTTCCTGAAATTATAGGAGCACCCATTACGTTGTTAATGTCTCTAAACCAAATAGCATAGTTTGCTAATGAGCTTGGTGTGTTTAACAAGAAAAAGTCTTGACTTTTAATTTCATTTCCAGGAACGGTAGTTATTTCTGTGATTTCAGCTCTTGCTGAAGAAATTTCTGTTCCAGTGATAGTGCCAGATATTGATGATCTTCCGCCTTCTCCTTCTTCTTTTGAACATGAAGCTAATGTTAGCGCTAGTGAGCTAAGTATAAAAAAGTACTTTATCATAGTT
>JAQXDJ010000335.1 GCA_029251425.1 Vicingaceae bacterium | reverse complement strand
GCATATATAATATTAGCGCTACTATTTGTTCCTCTATTAGGTTTTAACCAAAAGATTGGTGCTGGGGGATCTTTATTATATAATTTACAATCTGAGAGTATGGGAATTGGCGCTCGAGTAAGCTTTTACCCCAACAACAGGGTAAGTTTTGTT
Organism: Vicingaceae bacterium; assembly: GCA_029251425.1. Taxonomy (GTDB): domain Bacteria; phylum Bacteroidota; class Bacteroidia; order Flavobacteriales_E; family Vicingaceae. Next base: position 1,449 of record JAQXDJ010000335.1, on the reverse strand, counting down.
CCTCAATTTTCTTATTATTCTTTATTTATTGGTCCTATTTCGGAGTGGACTGCAGGGTTAAGCATAGAACTAAAAGTAATTAGAAGAAAACACGTAAATTATTACTTACTAGCACATGGAGGTTACAACAATTGGTCAAATCCTGAAATATCAACAATAACAGATCCAACTCCTATCAACCTAGAAGTCGGAGTTGGAATATCTGGAACAAGATGTTTACGCCCATTTTTAGAGTACCGTTATAACGTACCTTTTCAAGAAACACACTTTCAATTAGGATTTTTGTATATATTTGATTGTAAGAATAATACAGGGGGATACAGAAATCAAGACCGTATGAAAAATGGCGTTAAATGTTTTAAACCCTTTTAAAATATCCTATTATGAAAAAAATGAATTTACTTACCAACCGTATTGCCGCAATTCTATTTATTGTAATTACTATAAGTAGTTTGAGTTGTAAAAAAGATAGAATTGAACTTCCTGAAGAGGAAGAATTAAATGAATATAACCCTATAAACAGTTATTTAGATTCAAAAAAACAAGAAGAACAAAATTTTGAAATTACTGGACCAAGTAATGACACTATTGTTGGTAACCAAGGTACTCGTATTTATGGTATGAAAAGTTGTTTAAGAGATGCCAATGGAGATACTATTGACTATCCTTTTAATGTTCATTTAGTTGAACTTTACACTCCAAAAGACATGATTTATTGGCAAATGCCAACTGTTGCTAATGGAAATATTTTAGAAACTGATGGAGAGGTTAGAATTAGGTCCACTAAAAGTGGTCAAGACTTAAGTTTAAACTGTCCTTTCAGCTTTGAAATACCCAACTCAGCTCCAAACAGTAATATGAAAATATTTAAAGGAACAGATAACGGAACATTTGTAGATTGGGCAAATACAAACTCATCTTTTAACATCACTAGTTATGGATATTTAGGATCTACTAGCAGTTTTGGTTGGCTTAATGCAGATATACAAGTCGGTACTGGTTCAGGAAGTACAATTGGTTTCGCTTCTCAAACAGATGATTTAACTAATGTTGGTATTTTTATTTATATGCCTGCCACACAAACTGTAATGCAAGTTTACAATTTAACTTCAGGCATCATACCTAATGGTACGGCTATTAAAATAATTTTAATGGCTCAAGATGCATCTGGACAACTATTTAGCTATACGGAAAGCCGAAATGCTAGTGTTAACACAACAATTACTGTGAGCCTAAGCCAAACAACAGACGCTGATTTAACAAACTACTTAAATGCTCTATAAACAATTCCATCTTAATAACTCACTTTATTATAGAGAGTACTAAGAGGATTAAGGTATAGCTTTATCATATGTAATCATAAGATTGCTAATTTTTAGTTCGAAAAGGTAGGAGCATTTTATGTTTCTACCTTTTTTCATTAAAACAATTTTTTTTTGTTTTGTTTTT
>JAQXDJ010000334.1 GCA_029251425.1 Vicingaceae bacterium | reverse complement strand
ATACTTAGGTTAAAGCATTGGATGCATTATCAAATTTAGCATCGACATATCTAGAAACATAAAGACTTTCCAATAAAACGAAATCATATACCGATTCATTTAATGTTTTGAGAATTAGTTGTTCAAATGTTTCATCGTAAAATCGTTCTATATTGTACGATTTAGAAGATGCTAAATTTGATAATGCATCCAATGCTTTAACCTTAGTATCAACAAAAACGTGTTCAATTTTTGTTTTCTTAAAATATTCTTTAGGAATTGAGTTCTCTAAAAAAGGATGTTTAACTGAAGATATAGTCAATACTTTTAAATCAACATTATTGTCAAGTAATCCTTGTGTGAAAGCATTCATGGCTTTACAGCCTCCATCTACTTCTGGAAATGGAGGTTTTAAACATATTTGTAAAACCTTCATTTATTGCACTTCTTTTTTCTTGAATAATTGTTTGAAAAAATCAATATATCCTGTTAAATTAAATAATGTAGAATCTGTTGTAGCCTTATAAGTAAAAAAGATTCCTAAAGGTAACAGAATTCCTGTAGCCAACCACATACCTTGATAAGCAGGCAATACCAATTCTTTTACCATATCCTCACCCACAATTGTTGTAATCCAAAAAACAACAAAAAAGGCTACAGAAATAACTACTGGCATACCTAATCCTCCCTTTTTAACAATAGCACCAAGTGGCGCTCCTATCAAAAACATTACAATACATGCAAATGAAAATGAATATTTTCTATGCCACTCTACACTTACACGGGCAATATCTCTTTTTGCGACAACAGTTGTTGTTGCTGAAGCTCCAGCTTTCCCTTTATTAGTCCTTGCATTATTAATTGCTATACTATAAAGTTGTTCTTTTTTTATTCCTTCTAACTCCTTGATGTAATCAGCTCGTGATAATGAATCTTTTTTAGCTGTATCATTTAAAACTCTTAGCGTGTCATTAAACAAAAAAGAAGTACTTATCACATTCGTAAAACTTTTAACCGTTTCATCATGATGTTTTTGTAAAGTATCTTTCTTATCATCAAGCTGTTGTAAATTAAACAATCGATAATCATGCTTGAAAGCATCCTCATCAGTTCTACTAAAATTAAATCCATCCAACTCTATTCTCATTTCATTTTCTGCAAAAGAAAAACGAGATAAAGGGTAAATCTTACTTGTTCTGGTCTCTATCTGATCTTGATAATCCGTACCATGAAACAATTTAATGGAAAAGTAAGACTTGTCTTCAGACATTTTCATAATAGCAGAATCTGCAACAGTTACTTTACGGTTTCCTGCATTATTCGTATGATTATAAATCATCACGTCTGTTAATAAATCATCCCCATTCTCTAATTCTTTTTTACCCATTACACGGATAACATAACCATCTATTTTATTATAAAAAATACCCGTTTTAATATCTACTGCGGGTTTTTTGTTTCTAATATCATGCAATAAAGAATAAAACTTAAGGTTGGCCACTGGCATTATATAGTTTGCAAAAACAAAAGCTCCTAAGCTTAAACAAAGCACAAACACAATTAATGGACGCATAACTCTCTGCAAAGAAATTCCAGCTGATTTAAAAGAAACCAGCTCAAAGTGCTCACCCATATTACCAAAGGTCATAATGGAAGCAAGAAGTACAGCTAGAGGTAATGCCAAAGGAACTAAATTGGCTGATGCGTACATTAAAAATTCAGCAATTACATACCACTCTATTCCCTTCCCCAACATATCATCTACCCACAACCATATAAATTGCATTAGTAATACAAATACGGCTATAAAAAAGGTCATTATAAATGGTCCTATAAATGACTGGAGTATGAATTTTGTTAGTTTTCTCACTACTTACTTTACTTGTTACAAATATAGTTATTCGATATTACTTTGGGTAACGGTTTTACAAGCTGTCTATTATAAAAAATGCTACTTAAAATTAAGTAGCATCTTTTATTTATTTAATACAATATTCTTATTTCTTAAACTGATCTGAAAGAATCAACTCTTTTGTTCCATGACCCCATGAATAAAAACCTTCTCCAGATTTTACTCCTAATTTACCAGCCATTACCATATTTACCAATAATGGGTTTGGTGCATATTTGGGGTTACCAAAGCCATCATGCATTACATTTAAAATAGATAAACAAACATCTAAACCAATAAAATCGGCTAATTGTAATGGTCCCATTGGGTGCCCCATTCCTAATTTCATAACCGTATCAATTTCCTCAACTCCAGCAACACCCTCATTAAGAGTAATGATAGCCTCATTAATCATTGGCATTAAAATTCTATTGGCTACAAACCCATTATTGGTAAATATGG
>JAQXDJ010000323.1 GCA_029251425.1 Vicingaceae bacterium | reverse complement strand
TAAAAAATAAGTTAACGCCAATACTGCAATTTGTAGCATGTAGTAGTGTCCCATTATTTTTAATAACTCTTTCTTTAATCGTATCAAATTCATCATACCATCCAGTTGTACCAACAACTATGGGGGTGTCCCCCAAAATACATTGATTAATATTGTTTACAGCTAAATCAGGACTGGTAAACTCAATAGCTACATCAATAGTTTTAAGATTATCAATATTAAGGTCTTGAGTGTTTTTTGAAGAAATTTTTAAAGAAACAGTATGACCTCTTTCTAAGGCAACTTTTTCAATTTCCTTGCCCATTTTTCCGTATCCTATAATTGCAATATTCATAACTTAAAAACTAAAAGTAGTTGTCAATATTATCTTTGATTTATCTTTTTACACTAGTGGTTTAAGTTAGTGATGAAAGGTCTAAATCATAAATTAATAACCAGTTTAAAACCTTTACTTACTTGGTTATTTTGTGTTAATTCTAAATTTGGTTGTAAGTTAAATGATAAGTTATCGTTTTTAGGAAAATGAAATAAGTGAGCATCTACAGCTGCATCTACAATATTGAGCACATAGAAAAGGCCTGCTAAAATAAAAGATAAATCTCTGTTTCTTTGGTAGAAATCAATATTGCCTTCAATTCCAGAGTCTGAAAGAATTCCATCAAATTCGTCTATTGTATTCGGATCATTATCTAGCCTTAAACGATATGCTTCTCTATATTTATTAAAGTTACGTTGACTAGAAATTCCAAAATATAGAGTTGTTCCAATTGTAGCATAAACAATAGGCATTTTCCAATATTTTTTATTGTATGCTTGTCCTAATCCTGGAATAATTGCACTAAATAATGCTGCCTTGTTAGGTGAGTGAGGTTTTATTGGCTCTAACTTTAGTGTGTCAGGAGGCAGCGGGTCTTTTTTAGGGGATTGAGCCTTAACATTTGTAGTTAGAAGAATAACAACCGTTATGACAAAAAGCTGAATAGATTTCACAATAAAAATTATAATCCTAACAGTTCGATAATACGTTCCAATTCTTTTTCAGAAGTAAAGGGGATAGTTAATTTCCCATTTCCTTTAGCGTTGCTTTGTAATTGAACTTTAGTTTTTAAGAAATCAGTTAAATCATCCTTAATTTTTTGTTGACTAAAAGAAAGGTCAGAAACTCCACCTTTTTTTAAGCTTAACTCTCTTTCTTCTGTTTTTCGTTCCTTAACAATATCTTCAACTTGTCTAACAGAAAGGCCTTCTTTAACAATTCTTCTAGATAATGTTATTTGTTTTTTCTCATCATTAATATTCACTAAAGCTCTAGCATGTCCCATGCTTAGGTCTTTTGTTCTAATAGATAGTTGAATTTCAGCAGGAAGCTTTAAAAGTCTTAAGTAGTTTGCTACTGTAGATCTTTTTTTACCAACTCGCTCACTCATTTTTTCTTGAGTAAGGTTACATTCTTCAATTAGTTTTTGATAACTAAAAGCAACCTCAATGGCATCTAAATCTTGTCGTTGTATGTTTTCAACCAATGCCATTTCTAGCATTTCTTGGTCGTTGGCAATT
>JAQXDJ010000320.1 GCA_029251425.1 Vicingaceae bacterium | reverse complement strand
TTAGATGTTTCTAATAATTTAAACTTGACAGATTTGAGGTGCTCAGGTAATGAGTTAACATCTTTAGACGTGTCACTGAATACTAACTTAACTTATTTAGAGTGTGGTTATAATAATCTTAGTGTTTTAGATGTAACTAATTTAACAAGTTTAGTAACCTTAACTTGTGAAACGACTTCTGTTTCCTCTCTCAATCTTACTCAAAACTTAGCATTAGAATATTTAAGATGTTCAAACACATTATTGTCTAGTTTAGATTTAACAAATAATACATTACTAGAAACACTATATACGAATAATGCATTTCTGACATCAATTGATGTTTCACAAAACATAGTCTTAAGGGTTGCTCATTTTGGTTATAATCTGTTGAATTCTTTAGATGTTTCACAAAATACAGCACTAGAACAGCTTCGTTGTAATGATAACCAACTTACAAATATAAATGTTTCACAAAACCTTTCTTTAACCCTTCTAGAGGTGACTAGAAATATGATAGATAGTCTTGACTTAAGTTACAATGTTAATCTAACAACATTTGGAGCTTATAATAATAACTTGTCCTATTTAAATTTGAAAAATGGAAACAACCTCTCGATGTCAGCTATTACAGTAGGAAGTAACCCTGATTTATATTGCGTAACAGTTGATGATTCATTGTATTCGGAAACAACATGGAGGTCGGTATATCCTAGTTATCTAGGGGTAGGGGATCAAACTGTTTTTAATGGAGATTGTGAAAATTCTTGTTTTGTTGCACTCCGAACAAATTTATTCGAAACTACCTGCGAATCATATAGTTTCAACGGACAACTTTTAACAAGTACTGGAATTTATACTGATACTTTAAGTTCTGTATCAACTTGTAAGGATTCGATAGTGAAATTAGACTTAACAATTATAAATAGCTCAGCGAGTAGTATGTCAGAAACTGCTTGCTATAGTTATACATCACCAAGTGGTAATTATGTTTGGACAACTTCTAATACTTATATAGATACTATGCAAAATGCTAATGGATGTGATAGTATTATTACTGTTAATCTTACTATTGATACGGTAGATACTTTTGTGACACAAGCAGGGGGCGTGCTAACAGCAAATGTAACTGGCTCCATTTATCAGTGGCTAGATTGTGATAATAGTAATGTTATGATTACTGGAGAAACAGCTCAAGCATTTACAGCAACTACTAATGGAAATTATGCGGTTGAGATAATTCAAAACGGATGTGTTGATACTTCGGCATGTTATTCTGTTACAGGAATTGTTGGGGTAGAAGTATTCGAAAATAATTTTTCTAATAACTTAAGTCTTTATCCAAACCCAACAAACGGACAGTTCAATATAGACTTGGGGCAGGAATTTGAAAAATCTAATATCCAAATTTTAGATTTAAGTGGTAGAGTTGTTTATCAAACAACAACTAAAAAACAGAAAATAGTCAACTTAAATTTTGATGCTCCAGCAGGGGTTTATTTTGTGAGGGTAAGTGCAAATGAAAATCAATCAACAATCAAATTAATAAAACAATAATAAAGCAGCGTCCAAACAATCAGTTTAGACCAATAACTAAAAACTAAAAAAGATGAAAAAAGTAGTATTTGTATTAGGGGTAGCACTGTTAATGGTTTCATGTGGGCCAAGTGAAGCAGAGGTAAAACAACAAGTTGTAGATACGGCAATGCAATCAGTTTGCGATTGTTTTGAGAGAAACCAGGGGGACTGGTTAGCGTATAGAAAAGAGTGCGGTTCAACTGTAGAAACAATGCGTTTTTTAATTGATGATGATGTAGAAGGTTTAAAGCAGTTTGAAGCTAAAATTGCAGAGTGCGATAAATACTTTAAAGAACAATAGAAGTTAACCTGGGCGAGTGCTATTTTACAGCACTCGTTTGATAAACTAATTTAAATAAATAGGAGATGAATTTACATAAAGATTACATAATTGCAGAGCAGGCAAACATGATAGATTTAGCCAACTTTACGAAACAAATAAAGTGCGTTTTTATAGGGACTAATAATTACATGTTTGCTATACCATATAATATGGTTGATTTTAGGCCTGGTTACACTACTGATACAACAGAAACGACAGATATGTATTATGAAGGAATGGGGTTACAAGAGTTTTTGTTAGAAAAAGTAAAAGAACCAGGGCTGGATGTTAAAGATTTTGAGCAGTTTGTTATAAATGAAAATTTTAATGACGTACAGATTTTAAATATCGAAACCGATATGAATAGATTTAAGGTTCAGGCTAATTTTTGGGGTAGTGGAATTTCTTACAATAAACGTGAAGGAAGAGTAGGTTGGAAGCCTTTTGTGTTGAGGTATAAAAAGGAAAAAAAGGATGTGTTGGATTTTTATAAAAGCCATCCTAAATACGTAGCTAAATAATTTATTTACCTAAAAAACAATACTATGGCTTGGGGGTTACCACCAAAATATAAAACTGTACACCAGTTTAACGATGCAACCTATCAATTGATTAATGATTCTGTTGTTAACTCTTTAATGAATACTGATTTTGAGTTGACTGAAAATACTGGGTATAACATTGAGGCAGTTAAAAAGATGAACATTACTTTTTTGAGCTTTTTTAATTGGTCTAGACCACGGATTGATTTAGTGATGCTAATTACAAAAGCAGGGCGATTAACCATCAATTCTAAATACGATTATAATTCAATGTTTGGTATTGCTATGAGTGATGCTGGGAAACAAAAAAGAGAAATTTCAATCTTGTTAGAAGAGATAATAGATATTGTAAAACGTAATATAGAATTTGAAAAATATGGAACAGTTGATGGAAAAAAAATATAGAATATTAGGAATAACAGTTATGCTTTTTTGTGGTCAACTATCTTTTTCACAAACAGACATTTTGGCTAAAGAAGGCTTAAAAGGAAACGTTAAAAAACTAACATCAATTTATTATACTGAAGATTTAGAAAATGGAACTGGATTTAATAAAGATGCAGAACAAGAAATTTGGTTTAATATAAAAGGAAGTGATAGTTTAAAAGTCTATAAGTCAAGTTGTAGAGACTTTAAACCAAGGAATACCTATTATTTTTATGATGTGGATGATCAACTTGACTCGATAGTTGAGTTTGATGTGAATGGTAATAGAGCTAAAGTAATTACCTATGAGTATGATTCTTTAAGTAGGATGATAAAACAACACGAACTAACCTGTAAAAACAAAGATTATGTAGATACTTATT
>JAQXDJ010000310.1 GCA_029251425.1 Vicingaceae bacterium | reverse complement strand
TGCAACTACTGCCGGAGAAATGTCATTCGCTACAGCAATTGCATCAAATGCTCCAATCATACCAATTACAGTTCCCATAAATCCAAGCATTGGTGCTAATGCAATAAATAAAGAAATCCAAGAAATTCCTTTCTCCAACAACCCCATTTGAACACCACCGTAAGAAACGATTGATTTTTCAACCATATCAATTCCATCATTACTTCTTTCTAAACCTTGGTAAAAGATACTTGCAACAGGTCCTTTTGTATCTCTACAAACTTCTTTAGCTGCATCAACTCCTCCGCTGTTTAATGCAGACTCAATGTTAGTTAATAATTTATCAGTGTTAGTAGTAGCCATATTAAGGTAAATAATACGCTCAATAACAATTGCTAATCCTAAGATTAAACAAACTAATACAATCCCCATAAATCCAGGACCACCTTCAATAAATTTTTGCTTAATAATTTGAGTAAAAGATTCATCTTCTACAGGCGCTACTGCTGCCTCTTCAGCTGCTGCTGCGTCAGCTGCCATTTTTTCTTCTTCCGCTTTTTTTGCTGCTGCTGCCTCTGCCGCTGCTGCGTCAGCTTCTGCTGCAGAATCAACTTCCATAGTCTCTTCTGTTACTTCCGCTTCGTTTTGAGCGTAAACTGAATTAAACGTTCCGAATGTTAACATTCCGGCAACTGTTAATAATGCAAATACTTTTTTCATAATTTTAAATAGTTTGTAATCTAACTGATTTTTATTTTACTTATTGTTTTTATTAATTTTCTATTCAACTAAAGGTTTCTTTTGATCTTTTTACGGTTATAAACTCCAAAAAAATCTATTCTGCCTCTATAAACGGATTGCCAAAGTACAAAAAAAATAATTTAAAGTTTAATTTTTTTTACAAAGGTTCTGTCAACGGTCAAAAACTTAATATTAAGGTTATAAACCAAACGCTTTTTTAACATTATCTACATAGTTTAATTCTTCCCATGGGAACAATTTAACTTTCATAGTTGTTGTTTGTCCTGAACCGTCAGTAAATGTTTTTTCTACTTCTTCTGTTTTTCTACCCATGTGCCCATAAGCAGCTGTTTCAGAATAAATAGGTGTTCTTAAATTAAACCTTGTTTCGATTGCATAAGGACGCATATCAAAGATTTTTTCAACCTCTTTTGCGATCTCACCATCTGTCATGTTTAAATTAGAAGTTCCATAAGTATCAATAAAGATTCCCATAGGTTTTGCTACTCCAATTGCGTAAGCAACCTGAACTAAAACCTCATCACACAATCCTGCTGCAACTAAGTTTTTTGCGATATGACGAGTAGCATAAGCTGCAGATCTATCTACTTTACTTGGATCTTTCCCTGAAAATGCTCCACCACCGTGAGCTCCTTTTCCTCCATAAGTATCAACAATAATTTTTCTCCCTGTTAATCCTGTATCACCATGTGGCCCACCAATAACAAAAATTCCTGTTGGGTTAACGTGGTAAGTAATTTTATCGTCAAACAACTCTTGAATGTGAGCTGGTAATTTAGCTTTTACTCTAGGAACTAAAATATTAATAACATCTGCTTTAATCTTAGCCAACATGTTTGCTTCTGAATCAAAATCATCATGCTGTGTAGAAAGAACAATTGCATCAATTCTAACAGGTCTATTATTATCATCATACTCAATAGTAACTTGAGATTTTGCATCAGGACGTAAATAAGTGATTTCACTATTTTCTCTTCTCAATGCAGCTAATTCAACTAATAACAAGTGAGAAATATCTAATGCTAATGGCATTAAATTCTCTGTTTCATTAGTAGCGTAACCAAACATCATTCCTTGATCTCCAGCTCCTTACTCTTCTTTGTTTGCTCTTTCTACTCCTTGATTAATATCTGGAGATTGTTCGTGAATTGCAGAAAAGACTCCACAAGAGTTTCCATCAAACATATACTCACTCTTAGTATAACCAATTTTATTAATTACATCTCTTGCAATTTTTTGAACATCTAAGTAAGTCTTAGATTTTACTTCTCCGGCTAAAACAACTTGTCCTGTTGTAACTAAAGTTTCACAAGCAACTTTCGACTCTGGATCAAAAGCTAAAAAATTATCAATTAATGCGTCAGAAACTTGATCGGCAACTTTATCCGGGTGCCCTTCTGATACTGATTCGGATGTAAATAAATACGACATCGTAATAGTTTTTAAATAAATTTTATCGGCTAAAAAGCTATGGTCGTTAGACACATTTTAGCATTTTTTTGTGTGGTTACAAGCAGCCAAATCATTCCACAATTATTTTTTGAAGGTCAAAAATCGTAATTTTTTATCTTTCAGGCAATAGAACCTTTAAAATTTTATGTGGTTAATTTTTTAAACACAGCTTCCAAACTTTGCGTTTCTTTTTGAATTGATAACACTACTATTTCTTTTTGCATTGCAAATTGGAAAATATTGTTTCTTACTGCATCATCCTTAATTTCAAACAACCAAACGTTTCCGTGCGAGTTTTTAACTTGTAAAACTCCTTCTATTTTCTGAAGCTCTTTAACGTTTACATCTTTATCAAACTCAACAGTTAATACAATTTGCTTTTTTTGTTGATCTCGTAAATCTTGCGTTTTATCATTCGCCACAATTTTTCCGTGATTAATAATAATTGTTTTATCACAAATTGCCTCAACCTCTTGCATAATGTGCGTAGAAAGCATAATCGTTTTGTCTTTTCCAATGTTTTTAATCAACCCTCTTATTTCTTCTAGTTGATTTGGATCTAGTCCCGTTGTTGGCTCATCTAAAATTAACACTTTAGGATCATGAATCATTGCTTGTGCTAGCCCAACCCTTTGTCTATATCCTTTAGATAGCGCACCTATTTTTTTGTTTTGCTCTATTCCCAACCCAACCATATCAATCATCTCTTTTACTCGAGCTTTTCTGTTATCAATCTTATAAACCCCTCCAACAAAATCTAAATACTCCTTAACATACATATCTAAATAAAGCGGGTTGTGTTCTGGCAAATAACCTACTTGTCTTTTTACATCTATTGGGTTTTCAACAACATCATAGCCACAAACACTAACATCTCCAGCTGTTTGCGGAATAAAACAAGTAATAATTTTCATCATAGTAGATTTTCCTGCTCCATTTGGACCCAAAAAACCAACGATATGCCCTGGCTCTATAGAAAACGAAACATCATTTAATGCTTTTTGTTCTCCATAAACCTTTGTTACATTTTTTACTTCTATTGACATACTACCTCCATTTCAATTTACATTACGAAAGTAAGATTTTTAGTTATACCCTTATTATTCTTTACTTTTGAATTTGAATTCATTTTATGAAAGGTGTTGTTATAAAATCTACCGGAAGCTGGTATGTTGTTCGTTTAAAAAATGGAGAGCACATTGATGCCCGAATAAAGGGTAAATTCAGAATTAAGGGGATTAAATCTACCAACCCTATTGCTGTAGGTGATGTTGTTCTGCTAAAATCGGAAGAGGATGGAACTGCTGTTATTTCGGGCATAGACAAACGAAAAAACTACATTATTAGAAAATCTGTCAACCTTTCTAAACGTTCTCATATTTTAGCCGCTAATGTTGATCAAGCAATTCTAATTGTTACTTTATCACAACCCAAAACTTATACTGCATTTATTGATCGGTTTTTAGTTTCAGCAGAAGCATATCATATTCCAACTACTATTGTTTTTAATAAGATTGACCTTTACACTGCTGATGAAAAAGATGAACTTTCTTATCTAAAACATTGTTACACAAGAATTGGATACAAATGCTTAGAAGTTTCTGCAACTGAAAAAACCAATATAGATTCTGTAATAGATTTGATGAAAGATAAGGTTTCTGTTGTCTCTGGGCATTCTGGTGTTGGAAAAACAACATTACTAAACACTCTTGAACCAAGCTTAGATTTAAAAACAAGTGAAATTTCTGAAATGCACCAACAAGGAAAACATACCACTACTTTTGCAGAAATGTTTGAACTTAATTTTGGAGGTTTTTTAATTGATACCCCAGGAATTAAAGCTTTTGGGTTAATCGATTTTAAAAAAGAAGAGCTTTCTCATTACTTTTTAGAGATGAGAGGTTTATTAAATAATTGTCATTTTAATAATTGCGTACATGTTAACGAACCAAAGTGTGCTGTAAAAGAAGCTTTAGAAAATGATGAAATTTCAGCATTTAGGTATAATAACTATCTGAGTATTTATAAAGACGATGAGGATGAGAATTATAGAGGGCTGGGTTATTAATTATGAAGGCAGTTATTCAAAGAGTAAGTTCAGCATCTGTTTCTATTGATCAACAAATCAAAAGTAAAATTGATGTTGGTTTATTAATTTTATTAGGTATTGAAGAAAATGATAACTCTGAAGATATTGAATGGCTTTCTGGAAAAATTACACGTTTACGTATTTTTGGTGATGAATCCGGAGCAATGAACTTTTCTGTTGTAGATGTAAATGGTGATATTTTATTAATCAGCCAATTTACTTTGCATGCTAGCACTAAAAAAGGAAATAGGCCTTCTTTTTTAAAAGCTGCCAAACCAACTATTGCCATTCCTTTGTATGAACAATTTATTACTCAGCTTAAAAAAGATATGGATAAACCCATCCAAACTGGCAAGTTTGGGGCTGACATGAAAGTAGAGCTTTTAAATGATGGGCCAGTTACTATTGTTATAGATTCCAAAAACAAAGAGTAACTAATATCTAACAACAACCCCCTCCATCATAAAAGAAAGTAGATTCTGAAATATAAATATCTTCTCTGTTTAATGACTCTAATGCTTTAGCGGTTTTATCACAAATTGCAAGTGGCATTTGTTGCATTAATGTATGTCCAGCATTGTCATCATAAAAAGCCTCATCACCATAATAAACTGCTGTTTTCCCGGTAAAAACGCATGGACCATCAGGTAAAACGGGGTCTTTTATTGCACAAACCTCCACACTTTCTATAAAGATATTTTTATCTGTATCATAATGGTTTGGAGATAATATTCTGTAAGGTCTTTTTGCACGAATTTCTACTGTGCCAAAACCTGCATCAGTTATCATTTTAATGTACTCATCTAAAGAAAGTGCTCCACTCAAACACAATGCTCTCAACTTTTCATCAGCTTTTAAGTTCTCTGGCATTTCAGTCTCACAAGTTGGATCTGATAACACTAATCTTCCATGAGGTTTTAAAACACGATACATTTCCTTTAAGGCTAGTTGTAAATCTTCTTTAGTAAATATATTGAATAAACAATTTTGTGCAGCAACATCAATGCTTTCATTTTCAACTGGTAAACTAAGTGCATCACCTTTCTTCAATTCTACAAAATCAGATTTAAACCAATCGTTCTTTTCTTCTGCTTCTTTAAAATTATTTTTAGAAGCTGTTAGCATCTCATCAACCACATCAATTCCAACAACACCACCTTTTTGTCTGCTGAAATAAGCAAATTGTAGCAATTCCATACCCCCTCCAACACCAACATATAAAATTTTAGGACTATTTACTAAGTCTCTAGGATTAACAGTGCTTCCACAACCGTAATTCATTTCCAACATTATGTTTGGAATATCCAATTCTGGTAATTGCCATATTGGTGTAGTAGTACAGCACAACCCTACATCAGGATTCTCTGCGGCTTTTTTATATACGTCCTTAGTTGTTTCTAAATAGCTCATTCTAAAAAATTAATTTTGGTCTTTGATTTGAGTTTACAAAGCACCTTATTCTTTTGTAAATATTATGTCTCTTTGGCTACAGTTCTTTTTATTCTAGCAGAGTTAGCGACCCTTTTTTAAGAATTCCGTTAATCTCTAACACATAAAAATATGTTCCAACAGGAACTTTTTTAGCGGCAGTAGTTCTTCCATCCCATGCAACATTTTGTCCTTCTGATTCAAATATTTTTGATCCCCAACGATTAAAAATTTGCAGGCTAACACAAGAAGCCATTTCTTCGGGGATATCTATTTGAAAAACATCATTAATTCCATCATTATTAGGCGAAAAAACAGAGGGAGGAATAACATTAAACTTTTCTTCAAATGTTCCAGAATTAATTAATGAATCTGATGTGCTTGTACATTCGTTAATGCTTGACACTTCCAGACTTGTTTCAAAATTAGCACCATAAATAAAATAATGGGTAGGATCAGTTTCTAACGATTGTTCTCCATCTCCAAACTCCCATAAATATTCATTTCCTCCAGAGCTTAAGTTAATATATTCCACTAAAATTCCATCACAACCAGGTTTAATATTGAAATCAAAAGCTACTGTAGGCTTTGTTTCTGCCTCAATAAATAAAGATTCTGTAGCAATACAGCCATTTGCATCTTGAACTGTAACATCATAAGTAATACTTGCCATTGTTGTTGTTATAGGGTTTGCAATATTAGGATTTGATAATCCTGTAGAAGGGCTCCAAATATATAAGGCATTCAAAGGTCCAACGGCATTCAATTGTAATTCGTTTCCTATACATATTGTTGTATCATTAATTGATGGAATTGAAAAAACATTAACAGTTACCGAATCAGCATTAGAACATTGGTTTGCATCTGTTCCTAACACAACGTATGTTGTATTTGATGCAGGTGAAACTGTTGGGCTTGCCGTCTGTGGGTTAATAATATTGATTAGTGGAGACCAAGTGTATGAGGCCCCTCCTGTTGCATTTAACTGTATAGAACTTCCTGTACAGATTTCTTCATTAAGTCCTGCATCAATTAGTGGCAAAGGATTTACAGTCACATCTAAAGTCGTAGTAGTTGCACACTGACCAGTTGTTGGAGTAAATGTATATGTTGTTGTTATCATATTATTTAAAGCTGGCGACCAACTGCCGTTTATTCCATTAAGAGATGTTGTTGGTAAAGGATTGATTACATCCCCAACACAAACCGAAGCAACAGTGTTAAATGTTGGTGTCGTTGGCGTATTTACAGTTATTGACAATACTGTAGTTGTAGCACACTCTCCTGCATTTGGTGTAAATGTATATGTTGTAGTGGTTGTATTATTTAAAGTTGGTGACCAACTTCCGTTTATTCCGTTAAGAGATGTTGTTGGTAAAGGGCTTATTACATCCCCAACACAAACCGAAGCAACATTATTAAATGTTGGTGTAACAATAGGATTAACTGTAATTGTTAATGTAGTTGGTGTTGCACATTGTCCAGGGGTTGGAGTAAACGTATATGTTGTTGTTGTCATATTATTCGGAGAAGGTGACCAACTTCCAGTTATTCCATTGTTAGATGTGGTTGATAATGGATTAATTCCATCTCCTATACAAATTGAAGTATCTATTGAAAATGTTGGTGTTAGAGGGGGATTAACAGTAATTGTAACAGAACCTGTATCTGTACATAAATTTACATTGGTTACACTAACAACATAAGTCGTAGTTGTAGATAATGTTGCTGTTGGATTTGCTAGCGCTCCATTATTTAAGGTGCCAGATGGTGTCCAATTATACGTTGATCCGGCTGGTCCTGTTGGTGAACCTCCCAAACTAACTGTACCTGAATTACAAATTGTTTGTGGTAAACCAGCATCTATTATTGGTAGAGAGTTAACTGTAATAGATACCGTATCTTTTGCAACACAAGCTCCGTTATCAACAGTTACAATATAATCTTGACTATTAGTAGGAAACACAAATGGATTCCCTATAATCGTGTCAGTAATATTATTATTTGGAGACCAGGATATTGTTGTTCCTGTAGTCCCAGTTGGAGCTCCTCCTATCTGAACACTGTCTCCTACGCAAATTGTAAAATCTATTCCAGCATCTGTTATCGGAGCATTTAATATTGTTATACTTGTATCAATAATTGTTGAAGGGCAACCACAACTACTTACACCAGAAACGGCAACCACACCCGCACCAATATTCCCCCAATTAACATTAACTGTTGTAGATCCTTGGCCTGAAACTATGTTTCCTCCTGTAACATTCCAATTGAAAGTAAATCCATTTATTGTATCTACAGAATATGTTTCTGTTGAGTTTTCACAAACTATAGGTGAGCCAATAATTGAATCTGGAATTTCGGTTGGTTCAACTGTAATTTCATATACAATATTTGTTGTTTTGGAAGGGCAGCCATCATCTGTTACTGAAGTCGTAAAAAGATAAGGCAATGCCTGCGAAGACCCACAACCTGTCTGCCAATTAAATGTGGTTGTAACGGTTGAATCCCCTTGAACTACCGGATCGATAGTTGCTGAAGGATTAACAATAGAAGTGTTAAATAAATCGCCATTATTTGACAAGAAAAGACTATCACCATCTTGATCCGTAAAAGTTATAGGAAAAGATAAGCTGTCACATTCTTGAATAGTATAGGTTGTAGTCCCGCTTCCGTTGGTCGCTGCTAAATTTGGTGGAGGATTAGGTGGGCAATTGATAACAATAAATTGCATATCCCTTCTTGTAATACCTATTAAATTTCCAAACCTAAACTCTCTCACTTCAACAGCTACAACATAATTCCCGAAATTAGGCGCCATATATTCTGTTAATCCTGTTGCGCCATCCATAAAAGCATAACCTGTAGGGCCAAAAGGATTGTTTTCATCGTGAGCGCCATTTACCCAATCAACTGTGGGTATTGGCCAACTTAAAGAATTAGGAAGACCTGGCACCGCATTTCCAGAAGAACCAAAACCTTTATAGGGGTCAACAAAAGAAAAAATTAATAAATCTCCATCAGGATCAATCGCAGTATTTAATATTGAAGAGGTATCTCCAACACATAAAAAAGGCACTGGAACATCTGAAAAAACAGGTGAGTTATTATTAACTAATGTTGGCGGAATAAATGCATGAAATGCTAACCCTTGGTTTCCAGGATTGGTTAAATTTATAACAGCAGGGGTTCTGCAACACCTGTCGTAAAACAAGTGGTAACCTGCAAAAGAAATAGGTAAATCAACCTCAGCTTCATAAGTAGCTTGATACAAACAAACTGTTTGACCAATATTACATCCGTTTGTGGGTGTAGGAACAATGGAGTTACTATCTATTAAAAACAATTGAACTGTTGTTGTTTGTGGCAAGTTTCCACTTGGAATAGCCACCCCTTCATAAACACCTATTTCTAAAACAGATTGAGGAAAACCAGTAAGCCAAAAAGGAGAATTACAATCTAAAAATGTTTGAAACTTAATTCTATAATTAAAATCTCCATCTCCATCAGTGTCTCCTAAATACTCGTAAGCCATGTTTCCCCCAACCAAATGAGTTGCTGAAACATTGTAACCAATACAAATAAATATTATTAGTAATAATTTCTTCAAACTAAAAAACAATAAACTTCTTTATTAATATTTCTTTTGATGTGACCACCCTCAAAGAATACATTCCTTTTTCATATTTGGCAACGTTAATTTTGTTCAACTTCATATCTAAAGCTGTTGAATAAAACACTTGTTTTCCAATACTATTATAAATTGCAAGGTGTGTTATGTTTTCTTCTTTAGTTAAATTTTTTAGATAGACAACTTCGTTAGCTGGGTTTGGATAAAGAATAAATTGACTCTCAATACCTACCGATTCGTTAACACTATTAGCTTCGTTTATAATAATACTATAATCTTCTGTTTGTCCTCTATCATTATCATCACAAGCAGATTGAGTGGTTCCAACAATATCGGCAGAAACCCGAACTCTTAAGGGAGTGTTTAATGTTGCTCCTACTGGAACCGCAATGTTATTTGAAGGATTAAAAGAGTTGGGAGCATCCATTACCAACTCATCATTATTATTAAAATCTCCATCATTATCATAATCTATCCAAACTCTTACATCTTGTGCATTATTCATCCCTGTTGTAACATCAAATAAATAACTTGTTCCCTCTGTAACGATTGTTGTATTTGTACAAGAAAAATCTTGATACCCCTCAACCCCGTCTAATGTAACATTATTTATATCAGCAAAATTAACTGCGGTAATTCCATATCCGCAACAATATGATGTTGTAGCTGGAGTACAATTAATCGCTGCAACTTGACCTCCCAGATTTACAGTTATATAATCTACAATTGTATCTGAATCTGACCCGTTTGCATTAGTTGCAATTAAAGAAACAGTATAAGTTCCATCTGCAGCATAGCTATGACAAGGGTTTTGTTGAAACGAAGTTGTACCATCGCCAAAATACCACAACCAACTTGTAGGGCTATTTAAAGACTCATCTGTAAAACAAACATTTCCATCGCAAGATAATGTGTCAGATGTAGAAAATGCAGCAATTGGCGGATTGGGGTTTGCTGTAATTACAATAGTATAATCTTCCATTTGCCCCCGATCAATGTTTCCGCAAGGTGTTGGTGCTGCACTTAAATCAAAATCAGCGGCTATTCGTAATCTTAAATCTGTATTTAAAACTGCACCTGTTGGTATAGTAATGTTTGTAATCGTATTTAATTGAGATGTTACTGTAAAAACACGTTCGGTTACATCATCCAATATACCATCGTTATTGAAGTCTATCCATCCAGCATAATTCTGGTTAGAAGAGTTTGGTGCTGTAGTTTGTATAGAAAGACTGTACGTTTGCCCCTCTAAAACTGTTGTGCTAAAAGCAGTAAAATCGCTATAACCATCAGCGCCATCATTAGAGGTATTATTTATTGTGTTAAATGTAATATTTGTTATTCCGAAACTACAACAATAATTAAGTGTTGCCGGAGAACAAGAGGCTGGAACAGGAGCAGAAAAACCTATTTTGTGCCACCCAAATACAATGCAAAAAAGTAATGTTATTTTATAAATCTGATTCATTCTTTTAGAAAGCATTAAAAGGAACTAATTTAGGGTTTTTAACTTAAACCCTTTTTTATTCTCACTATCAATATACCGAAGGTCGTTTTTATGACATGAATGGTTACTTTTATATAAAAAATAAAGACATGGCATTAATAAAACCTCTATTAGGAAAAACACCACAGTTTGGAGAGAATTGTTTTTTAACTGAAAACGCAACCATTGTTGGTGATGTTACTATGGGTAATGATTGTAGTGTATGGTTTAATGCTGTAATAAGAGGAGATGTACACTATATTAAAATTGGTAACAAAGTAAATATACAAGATGGAGCAGTAATACATGCTACCTACAAAAAATCGCCAACTAATATAGGTAATAATGTTTCTATTGGGCATAATGCAATGGTGCATGGATGCACTATTAACGACAATGTTTTAATTGGTATGGGTGCAATTGTTATGGATGATGTAATTATTGAAAGCAATAGTATTATTGCTGCTGGAGCAATAGTAACCAAGGGCACACATGTTAAAAGTGGCTGTGTTTATGCAGGTACTCCTGCAAAAAAAATTAAAGAGGTTGGAAGTGATTTACTAGAAGGCGAGATAAACCGTATTGCAGAAAGCTATTTAATGTATAGTAGTTGGTATAAATAAGAATGACAACTTTTTAGGAAAAATGTAAAAAACAAACCCTGCTTATTAATTAATAAGCAGGGTTTTTATGACGGTTAACTGGATCCAGAAAACGATTATCGGTCATTTTTCAACATTAACGATATAAAAATGAACATTTATCGAAGCTTTGTTTAAGTTTGTTGGAAACTAAAACTTGATTACTATGAAAAAAATTTTTACAATCTTAAGCTTAACATTTTTAAGCTTTGTATCAACAAACGCTTATAGTCAAATGACAGGGTGGAGCCATTATTCATCTTTTACTGTAACAAGCTCTATTGCTACAGATCAATTCGATAAGCAATTTATTATAAATATTAATACTGTATGTCCGATTGAATCAGGTTTAATGCTTCAAAATGGAGATGACATTAGGATTGGTAAAGATCAAAATGGTACTCAATTAATTGGGCACTACATCGTAAAAGGAATAAACACATCATCTACAGATATACTAATTGAAGTAGATACATTGCTTGCTAGTGCAACTAATACTTATTATCTTTTTTACGGCAATCCAACAGCAACAAATGGAACTTCTTTAACTTTTATGGACGGACCTCATTCTGCAACGGACAGTGTAGTTTCACCTAACACGAATAATATCGTTGCAAACCATACTAGAGGGTTTAACTTCTCAACTAATCAGGATATTTTTGTGCCAGTAATTGGATATAGGGTTCCAACAACTGGTTCTCAGTACCACTTATCAATTTGGGATCAAACTAATCAAAATATTTTAACACAATTTGTTGTCCCTTCTTCTGTTTCTGCAACATATACTTACCATACCTTAGACTCTGCGTTGATTCTAAATACTGGGACAACTTACATTTGTACTCAGCATGGAGACGCAAATGCAGGTTACTACTTTGGTACTTCTACACAAATAGGGAACCATTTAAATTATGGAGGTCAAATGAGACATGCATCTAATGCTACCCCAACAACTTTTCCTAGCAACTCTTTAGCTAACTACCATTACGGAAACCCTGACTTTCATTATTATTTATATAATGAGTTAAGTGCAACTACAACAGGAATTTCAAGCTCTTTAGTAACCTCAACATTTGATCCAAATTACTGTTATGATGAAAGCATTGTTATTAACGGTGTGACTTACGACAATTCTAACCCCTCAGGAACTGAAACAATTAATTTAGCTGGAATCAATAGTTGTGATTCTATTATAAATGTTAACATTACATTTGAAACAGCTATTGATGTTTCAACATCAAGCACTTTTAATACAGCTACAGCAGCTCTTAATGGAGCATCATACCAATGGATAGATTGTAACAACAATAATGATTCAGTAATAGGCGCTACAAGCCAGAGTTATACCGCAACAGTAAACAGTAATTATGCAGTAATTCTCACTGTTGGAAACTGTTCTGATACATCTGCATGTGTGAACTTATCACCTGTTGGAATTTCAAACAATTCGATTGAAAGTAATATTACTATCTTTCCAAATCCAACAGAGGGAATTGTTGTTGTAAATTTAGACGAAAACTCTAGAGCAACGAGCTATACAGTATCTTCTGTTGAAGGTAAAATTATAACTCAAGAAACTAATATTACAAACAACACATTAACTATTGACTTAAATAGTGAAAGTAAAGGAATCTATTT
>JAQXDJ010000302.1 GCA_029251425.1 Vicingaceae bacterium | reverse complement strand
TTAGTAGCTATAAACGATAAAAATCGTTGACGAAAGCTCTCGTTATCTTCCTCAGTATTTAATAAAAAATAATATCCTAAAAATCGTTCTAATTGTAATGAACTTATTAGGTAATTATTTACAGCATTTGCTTTCATAAATTGAGCATTTATGAAATTATTCTGGGCATCAATTAATTGAACAATATTAATTGCTCCATTAGAATAAGCACTTCTTGTTAATTCTAAAGCCTCTTCTGCAGCAGATTCTGAAACTGTTGAAAGTTTAATATTTGAAATTTGATTAATTAAATTTAATACTCCATTTCTTACATTGGCAGCAATTGCCAACTCGGCATTGTTAACTCCTATCTCTAGCTGATCTTTTTGAATAGCTGCAGCTTGTCTTTGTATATTTTTTGTATTCTGATCAAATATTGGAAGGGTAACATTTATGCCAACATTATAATAACCATCTGGAACCTCAGGAAAACCTAAAGGGTAAGTACTCCCTTTACCCCAACGGCTAAAACTTCTATTGTATTGCCCTTGTAAACCTACTGAAGGGATAAAACGACCAGACCCATTTAATTTCATATTTCTTTCGGTAGCCTCTAAGTTATAGGCTAATGATTTTAACTCTGGAGCATTTACTTTAGCTTCTTCTATTAAAAAAGCGATAAAAGGTTCACTTAAAGTTGGATCATCCAACAACATAAAAAACTTGTCATAATCATAGTCTTTATAAATCCCTTTACCTAGCTCAATATTTGCAATGTCAATTTCTTTATTAACTGGATTGTTTAACAATTGGTTTAAACCAATAAATCCTTGTTCTAAACCATTAACTGCTTGAACCATTGCTTGTGTATTTTGTGCCAACGCACTTCTAAAACGCAATACATCTGATTTACCCGATTGACCTGCATCAAAATTCTGCTCTGCTAACTGAAGGTTTTTCTTTGTGAGGTTTAGGTTTCGCAATTGAATTCCTGCATTGGCTTTTAATATTAATAAACTAAAGTAAGTATTAGATACGTTGTAAATAACATCTAATTGAGCTGCATTATAGGTCTCTTGTTGTGCTTCTTTTAACTTTTTTTGAATGGTAATATTGGTACTTGCAGCATTAGAATAAAGCGATTGTTGCAACGCAATATTACCTCCTAAAGAAAATTCAGAGTTTTGGCCATTACTTACTTCAGCCAAATTCGGGTCAATATGGGTTCCTGTTCCGTTAGCAGTAAGCTTAGGCAAATAGTTTGATTTTGCCATCTTAAGATTTTGCTCGGACAGCTCTATGTTTTTTCTGCCAGATTGTAAAGATAAATTATTTTTTAAAACTCTATCAATTACATCTAATAATGAATACTGCTTGTCTGATAGAGAGTTTTTGAGGTCTCCTACAAAATCAGTACTTCCTATTAAACTATATTTAATAGAAACATTAACCATTTCGGCAGTATTAAAGTTTACAGTTAATCGCTGGTCATAATCAATAAAAACCGACATTTCAGAAAGAGGTTTACCACTAATATAACTATCTACTGTTAAAGCTATCCTACGAAAAAACTGATTAATATTGTCTTTAGATTGATTGGTTGCCATTAATCCCAATTTAACATCTTCAACTCCTGTATTAGAAAATGATGGCAGTTTTTTCTCTATAAATGAATTAGCCAATTGCTTTATTTCGTCATCTTTCAGAAAAAATCTTCCAGCAAGATATACAGCATCAATTCCTTCTATATTTCCTGTAATATCTGAAACACTTTTATATGGTATTAATTTATACTCCGCTCCAATAGATTTTAGTTCTTTATCAAAAATATTTTTTAGTGGTAAAATATCTAAGAAATCTTGCTCTACAATAATTCCCAACTTCTTAAACTTAGTTAATTCATGTAGCTTTTTAATATCTTTTTCGTAAGATTCTGATTCAATCAAATAAGTAAAGTTCTTAATCCCCGAGGTTAATTTATTTAAATCAATATCTATCAAATCTTTATTAACTGCTCCAAATAAGATAGTAGGCTTTTTGTGCTCTTGTAATTTATCAACAATGGCATTATTAACTACCCCGAAAGCCAAAATAATATCGGTATTATCGTTAATTAATTGACTATAATTTTCTGCTGCTTTCTGTAAATTAAAATCATTAACCAATAAACTTTCCTCTGGAAAATTTAAAATAACTGATTCTCCTACTACAACTCTTATTTCACTTTTAAGTCTTGCCAAAAGAGGTGCTATCTCTTCGCTTTTTTTATCAATTAAAATACCAATATTATTT
>JAQXDJ010000287.1 GCA_029251425.1 Vicingaceae bacterium | reverse complement strand
TAATATAACTTATGATCAATTAGATCTGGATGGAAAATTTCTATCAAATCTTTTAAAATTAATTGAGGATTAATAACTCCTGACTCCCAATAATGATTACCTCCTTTAGCATTTAAAAGGGCATCATTGTTAAAAAGCTGCTTTTCTTTAACGGAAGAAAAGCCTTTAAATTTATTATCAAAATCAACTACAGAAGCAATTGTTGAATAACTATTTAAATTCAACCAAAAATCGGCATCATAAGCTTCATCAATAATAATTTCTTTTGACTTAACTAAACTTGATTTCTCACTATTATTAGTCCATAAATACTTTGCTCCAGCATCTTTAAATAATCTTGACTGAAACGAACTTCCTCCTGGAACGTACCAAGAACCACTCCAAGGCATCCCTGTAAAAACAGTTGGTTTTACTTTTATATTATTAGTAAGACCTAATAACGATAGATATTCTCTCTCAATATTATTAAAAATAAAATTAGCCTCATCGCTTTTATTATAAAAAGCCGCCACAAATTTAATCCACTCCGCCTTACCCAGCGGATGAGTTTCCATATACTCTGAATTTAACACCACCTTTAGACCTAGTTCATTCATTTTATTGAGAGATCCTGATGAAGTTGAGTTAATACCATACGACATTATAATATCTGGAGAATTTTCAAGTAAAATTTCATAACTTATATTTTGATCTTGACCTATTTCCTTTATTTCTCCGCTTGTTATCTCTGCCTTTATTTTATCGCTACTAACATAATTGCAGCCAGAAATTCCTACTATAGACCTTTCCAGTTCTAACTTCTCTAAAAAAGCAACATGAGTTAAGCTCATACAAGCTATTGAACTAATTGGCACTTTTATAAAAGTTGCACCTTCAACATTTACCGGTTTTTCATTTTCATATAAAACATACTTATGGATTTCTCCAGCATCTTTCCAAGCTTCATTTATTGTTAAAATTTTATATCCTTCAAATGCTCTAATGGAAAATCCTTCTGCATATTTAACCTTAATTAATGATGGTAACTCCTTTAAACTCTCATTCGAAACTAATTCTTTTTTTTCAGAATTACACCCAATCAAAATCAATAGAAAACTTAGTATTACAATAATTCTCATTCTTTAAATCTTTTTAACTCACTTACAGAAAAAGTCCATTCTGGAGTGTTTATAAACTCATCTATTTCGCTGATACTATACCAAGGTGATAAATCAGAAAAATTATTTCTTAAAACATGAATACTCTGAGCTGGCATATAACTTTGGGCTAACATAAAAATTTTGTCATTAGTTGAATGATTAATTGCAACATCAACAACAATTACAGCATGCCCTGGAAATCCACCTTTTATCAAAACATCCCCAGGCTTAATCTCTTTCAATTCAACTTGATTCATTTCTTTTTCTAAAGATGCAGTTCCTGCATACATAAAAATATTGTTAATATACTTTTTAAAACTTTTATATGATTTATTGTTTGATGAAGAAACCCAAACCACCTTATTACCTTTTAAACTTGGGTAGAAACCACTACTCCATTTAGAAAATGGAATATCAATTCCATTGGTATAATTAAAATGAATTTTATCCATTTGGTTTGATGCAAATAAATATTCAGCTCTCAACCTCATTACAGCGTCTGCGCACTGTTGCAAATCTCTAGTTCCTACATCTATATCCAACACTCTAAACTGAGCCGTTTGATTATATTTTTTTTTCCCACTATGCAAGTAAACAGTGTTATCTATTTTTAATGGTAGATGCCTTAACCATTCTCCAAAAGAGTTTTTTTCAGAATCAATTCTTTGATAATCTTTAGGTAAAGAAATGTTATTGATTAAGGATGAATTATAATCGTAATTACTAATCCACGGATAGTAAAAATAAGAAG
>JAQXDJ010000090.1 GCA_029251425.1 Vicingaceae bacterium | reverse complement strand
AAAAAGATAAAATTGAAAAAGCCTCAACTGTTTAAGTTGAGGCTTTTTTATGATAATGACTAGTTGTTATAGAGTTGAATTCTTAATCTCTTTGCCTATAACTTTACTAGCAGCCTCACGATTCTCTTCAGAGAAACCAACTAAAGCTCTTGGAAATTGTTCAGCTAAGAAAGAAATCATTTCGTGTACTTGTGTTTCTTCTTTCAACATAAAACGATGCGCTTTTCCATCGAGCTTATAAGCTACCACAATATGGTTTTTATGCTTCTTATTACTTAATTCGTGTTGAGTTGTCATTACATGCTGATAAACCCATGCAATAGCGTCAGTTCTGTTATTAATGGCTACAAGTATTTCATGCTGATCTGATTTTATCTTCCCTTTAGTAATGATGGAACTGATCATCATAAATAGCCCTATTAAAACAAAAAGTCCAAAAATGCATAAGCCAGCAATAGCACCTCTGTTATTAATACCAACAAAAACAATAATTAGCGCGCAGACTGCTGCACACATTAGAAAAAGTACTAAACCAATTCTAAACTGTTTGTTATATGATTTAATTAATTCGTTTTTAAAACCTTGTAAGTTCATGATAGTTATAGATTAGCGTGAATAAACATTTTCGTTTGCAGGGTTTTTCATTTGTTTGTACATTAAGTATAAAATGAATAGCAAGAAGATACCACCAATAATGCTGACTCCAATTGGACCTATATCTTGAGCAAGACGATACATTTGAGAACGTCTTCCTGTTCTTGGAGTACTAGCAAAATAAGCAATAACTGATGTTCCTATTACTGTCCCTGCAATTCTTAAGTAATGTATAGAAAAATCAACAGTTTTATTTTCTCTTAATTGATGATTAATAATTCCTGCAGTTTTAGCTAGTTCACTGCAAAAACCTTCTTTTAAACCAGTTGGGAATCCTGTTAAATGGTAGTTTTTAGATTTTCCAGCTCTATTTTTAAAGTCTAGTGTTACATTTTCGCTTTGATCATTCAGTGTTATTTTCTGAATATCATTTAATGCAATTTTAATATCTGAACGCTTTGAAGAGCTGTCGCATTTATTTCTTAAACCCTGAATTGAATCAAATTGTAAACTACTTAAATATAAACTTCCTGAATCAAAGCCAATAGATTTTGTAAACTGACTCTCGAGATGATATACATTGTTAATCATTTTTGAATATATTATATTGGTGAATAACCAAATATAATCTTTTCAAAAAGATTGATATAGAAGGAGAGATTATTAAAAACCTGACTTCTGCATAAAGGTTCTCACTTTATGATATTCGGGAGAGTCTTTTCTGTAAAACTCTAGTTTCTCACCAAATAGCTCTTTTTTATTGACATTTTCGGTAATAAAGGCTCTTAAATTTTTTGTGGTGACTTCAGTTTCTGTAAAGTTTTCTTCCATGTATTCAGCATCAATAAGTTCAATATAAAACTCATTTTTACCAGTCCAAGCATATTTAGCAAAAAGATATTTTCCATCTTTTCGTTCAATATTATATATGGTATATTCACCAACTTCTGAACCGTACATTCTATAACTTTCTCTAGCTTCTTGTTTGTTTTCAGAATTATATTGTTTGTGATAAACTTGTAAAACTCCTTTCTGAAGTTTATCTATAGATAATTCAGTTCTGCTTCCATCATCACTAAAAGAAACCCATTTATCAAAAAGCTTTTTATCTGCTTTAACGGATTCTTCATAGGTGTTAATTTCAACATCCCCTTCGTAAGGACAAGCCGTTAAGGTTAAACTTATAGCAATAATTGTAGTGTATAATAATGTTTTCATGGTAATTGGTTTTGTACTCGGAATGGGAGTCGAACCCACACGTCTTTCGACACACGCCCCTCAAGCGTGCACGTCTACCAATTCCGCCACCCGAGTAATTAATTGCTAAGATACAATTTTCATTTCATAAAAAAACCATCAGTTATTTAACTGATGGTTTTTAGTGATCTGGCTGGGGCTCGAACCCAGGACCCTCTCCTTAAAAGGGAGATGCTCTACCAACTGAGCTACCAGATCTTCCGTTTAAGGAGTGCAAATATAATAGTGTTTTTCAAATACCAAAAACTTTTTTTGGCTTTTTTTTAATTATTTTTTTTCT
>JAQXDJ010000233.1 GCA_029251425.1 Vicingaceae bacterium | reverse complement strand
AATTCCTTTAAGTAGCTTTTCAGTTTATAGATAACACCTATCAAATAACCTATCAAAATAATTTTTTAATTTTTGATGGATTAAAAACCATTAACTTTCATGATTTAGGAACCGATTCTTTATTAAGCAATAACCTAATTAATAAATTAAGCCCTCAACAAAAAGCTGAGAAGAATAAAACTGAAAAGCTACTTAAAGGAATTATACAACAATACAACAACAGGCTAATAAACAATCAATTAACCACTAGCATAGAAGAGTAATTATCGAAACTAAAAAGAATATATTATTTATAATCAATCCAATATCTGGAGTTGGAAAACAAAAAGTTATTGAAAAACTGATTAAATCTCATTTAGATAAGAATCAATTTGATGTTGAAATAAAATATACTGAAAGAGCAAAACATGCCATTGAAATAGCTAAAAACAACGCTAACAAATTCGACATAATTGTAGCTGTTGGTGGTGATGGTTCTGTTAATGAAATTGGAAAATCATTAATTAATAGCAATACAACACTTGCTATTATTCCCGCTGGCTCTGGTAATGGTTTAGCTAGAGACTTAGGTATTCCGATGCAAATAAAAAAAGCTTTATTGTTAATTAATAAGGGTAAAACAAAACTAATTGATACCATTAAAATTAATAACGATTACTTTTTAGGAACTGCCGGTGTTGGATTTGATGCATACATTAGTTGGAAATTTGATGAAGCCCCTACCCGTGGAATTCTAACATACATTAAAGTTGCACTTAAAGGTTTTTGGACTTATAAATCGTCAGACTATGATGTTTTATATGACAACAAAGAAGAGAAAATAAAAAAAGGAATGTTGGTTACTTTTTCTAACTCAAAACAGTATGGTAATAATATTTTTATTTCTCCTCAATCTAAAATTGATGATGGTGAAGTAAAGTTAATTGTGGTTAAAAAATTTCCATTAATACATTTACCCCTTTTTGGTTTTTATTTATTGAGTCAGCAGATTGATAAGTTTAAGTTTACAGAAAGTATTTCTTCAAAAAAGATAACGCTAATAAATCCAAACACAGAAATTCATACTGATGGAGAACCTTTAAAAATGGATCATAAGCTAGAAGTTGAAGCCATTCAAAAATCATTAAAAGTAATTGTACCATGAGTAAAAAAAACAGAAATGTTGTCTATTCAACTAATCCAGATTTTGATTATGAAGATGAAAATGAGGAGTTTGAAACATTAGAAAATAATGAACAGAAACTTAAAGTCTTGATTGACCGTAAACAACGAAAAGGAAAATCTGTAACTTTAGTAACAGGATTTGTTGGTGATGAAAATGACTTAAAAGATTTAGCAAAAACTTTAAAAGCTAAATGTGGAGTTGGTGGTGCTGCAAAAAATGGAGAAATTTTAATTCAAGGAGAATTTAAAGAAAAAGTTTTTGAAATATTACTGAACATGGGATATAGCCAAACCAAAAAAGTAGGCGGATAACACTAACATTTAAAACAAACACAATTAAACATTTACTAAAATATCAATTCCTTTTTATTGTTACACTAGTTTGTGGCTTAGCACAAGCGCAAACCTATAATTTTGAGTATTTTAATGTTGAAGAAGGACTTTCTCAATCTACTGTAAATGCTATAACTCAAGATGAAAGAGGCTACTTATGGTTAGGAACTGCTGGTGGAGGCGTATGTAAATTTGATGGACGAACATTTACAACGTACACTGAAAAAAATGGAATTTCAGGCAATATTATAACAGGAATATCTAACGATGATGATGGAAATCTATGGTTTACATCTACTTGGGGAGGAGTTACAAAATATAATGGAAGAAAATTCTATATACTTAACAGTCAAGATGGATTATCAATTGAAAAAAGTCAAAACACAGTTTTTACTGACACAAAAGGCAATATCTGGTTTGGAGGGGATTATGGTGTAACAGCATATAAAGATGGGAAATTTTCAAAATACACAAAAGAGAATAGTCTTTTAGTTGGAAACATCGTAAATGAGATTAACGAAGATTATAATGGGAATATTTGGATATGCACAACTGAAGGAATTACAATAATAAAAGGAAGTCGTAGCTTCAACATTACAACATCCAATGGCTTACCATCAAACAATGTAACAGCAATTGCAGAGGATGAAAATGGCAATCGTTTTATAGGAACAGACAAAGGAATTGTAAAATTATTAGCAGGAAATATAAGTTCTAATAATTTTGAATATGAAAAAAACTTGTTTGCTGGTTTGAATGCTGAAATAACAGACATTCTTTTAGACAAGGAGAAAAACATTTGGATTACCACTAAACTATCAGGAGCATATTTATTAAACAAGCAAGGAATAATAACTCACCTTGGTAAAGACAATGGGCTAACCACCAACAATTTAACAACACTATTTCTCGATAACTCTGGAAACGTTTGGATCGGGACAGATGGCTCTGGATTAATAAAGTATGGCAATAAAGCTTTTACTTCTTTTGAAAAAGTAAGTGGATTAAATAACACCTCAATATACAGTATAATAGCTGACAAGAAGAATGAGTTATGGATTGGAACTGGTAATGACGGAATCTATAAATTTAATGGAAATTCAACTACACATATTACTACTAAAAATGGACTAGCTAGTAATACTGTTCGTGCGTCACTAATTGACCATGAAGGAAGCTTATGGTTTGCAACTAAGAATGGTTTATCACGCTTTAAAAATGGTGTATTTAAAAATTTCACTACAAAGGACGGCTTACCCTCTAATGAAATAAGAAGCTTACTGTTAGATAACGATAATAATTTATGGATTGGAACTAACGGTAAAGGTCTTTCTATGTATGATTACAATTCTTTTAAAAATTTCACAGAAGAAGTTGATGGTCTTTCTCATAATTATATTTACTCGCTTTTTCAAGATTCTAAAGGAAATATATGGATTGGAACAGGAAATGGTGTTAACAAATATATTGAAGGTAAATTCTCAAACTATTCGAAAGCGAATGGATTTTGCAACTCTTTTATATCATGCATTACAGAAGATAAACTTGGTAACATTTGGTTTGGTACAGACAGGTGTGCTGTAAAGTTTAATGGGTTAGATTTTAAATCAGTAACTGTAGATGATGGATTAGCTTCAGGGGTTGTCTATCTGATACACGGTGATAAAAATGGGAATTTATGGATTGGAACAAACAATGGAATTGATAAAATTACTTTTGATAGTTATGGTGAAACTTATAGAATAAAAAACTATAAATCTAAGCAAGGTTTTAAAGGTATAGAATGTAATAACAGAGCAATTTTTGAAGATAAAAAAGGAAACTTATGGATTGGAACTGTTAAAGGATTAATCAAATACAACCCAACTCAAGATAAAACAAATGTTTTTGAACCTAATATCAACATCAATAATATTAAACTGTTTTTTGAAGATGTTAATTGGTTAAATTATTCTAAAGATTTAACGCGATGGAACAACTTACCGAAAAACCTTATTCTCTCTCATGACGAAAATCATTTAACATTTGAATTTTCTGCAATTAACTTAACTTTTCCTGAAGACATTCAGTATCGGTTTAAACTAACTCCTTTTGACAAAGAGTGGTTTAGTGCCAAAGAAAAAACTTCAACTACCTACTCTAACCTTCCTCCAGGAAAATACACTTTTCAAGTTAAAGCAAGAAATGAAGATGGTGTATGGAATCAAAAACCAGCATCTTACAGCTTTGAGATTAAAACCCCTTGGTGGAAAGAGTGGTGGTCAATACTACTCTTTACAATTATAATATTTTATATCATCTATAAAGTTTCATCTTTTAGAGAAAAAAGACAACGAAAAATTAGTAAAGAACTTGAGACAAAGGTAAAAGAACGAACCTCTTTAATTGAAACACAAAGAGATGAAAAAGAAATTCTATTAAAAGAAATTCATCACAGAGTAAAAAACAATATGCAGGTTATTATAAGCTTACTAAGTATTCAATCTGGTTATACTAAAGATCAAGCTGCTTTGGCACTTTTTGATGAAGCTAAAAACAGGATACACTCCATGGCTTTAATTCATGAAAAAATGTACCAAACTGGAGATTTAGCTCATATTGTTTTTAAAGATTATATAATCGCACTAACTAATGATTTAATTGACACCTATTCTATTAACTGTAATATATCTTTAGATATAAAAATTGATAATGTTAAATTTAATATTGACACACTTATACCAGTAGGTCTATTACTTAATGAAATAATCTCTAACGCACTAAAATATGCTTTTATAGAAAAAGAAGATGGAGAAATTACAATTCATTTTACAATAGAGAATGAAACAGACTACACCTTGCTAGTTGGAGATAATGGAATTGGAATTCCTAAAGAAATTATAGAAAATGAAGATGGTAATTTAGGGATGGAGTTAATCAAAATATTTGTTAGTCAGATAGATGGCGAAGTTAAAATACTAGAAAAAGAAGGTGCTTTCTTCGAAATAAAGTTTAAAAACGAACACCATTAACAAACACTATACTTAACACTTGTCTGTTCATAAACAAGGTTTTTTACAACTGTATATTCTGTAATAATAAAGCATATTTACAGTTAGTTTAGAGCTTTATGAACACTCAAATAAAACGTAAAAATAAATCATCTTTAAGATTATGCTTAACCACAGTTTCAATCTTAATATTTGCTCCTGTTTTATTTGGTCAATCACCCTCAACATATAAAACAGAATTTAAAAATGTTGGGAAAAATGATTTCACAAAAAAAATAATTTCTCTTTCAACAGAAAAAATTAATCCTAAATGGAACAATTATCAAGGAGGACCAATTACAACAAAAGACTCCCTGTTTTACTTTAATGCAGAATTACTTTCTAGTGCTTTCCCAACAAACACAGCAGTTCATAAAAACAATTTTTTACT
Organism: Vicingaceae bacterium; assembly: GCA_029251425.1. Classification (GTDB taxonomy): domain Bacteria; phylum Bacteroidota; class Bacteroidia; order Flavobacteriales_E; family Vicingaceae. Next base: position 452 of record JAQXDJ010000233.1, on the reverse strand, counting down.
ATATTATTTTTCTCAAAAAACAGCCAAATGCCCTACTCTTTTTAGCTTATTGAGATATTATGAACCAACTATTGAATCGTATTTACAAGAAAACAGTTTGCCTAATGAACTAAAATTATTACCCGCTGTTTTATCTGCATTCAACCCTAATTCAAATAATAAAATTGGAGGAACTGGATATTGGCATTTAAACTATCCTCAAGCAGTTAAATACGGACTAACGGTAAACGATTTAGTTGATGAACGTAGAGATTTTGAAAAATCTACAAAAGCTGCAACAATTTATCTTAATGACTTATATCAAAAATATAATAACTGGGAATTGACTCTAGCAGCTTATTCATCTGGAATAGTTACAGTTGAGAAATTGCTGCAAAGACACAACGCAAAAACTTACAAAGAAATTTACCCTTATTTACCTGAGGCAACAAAAGATTTGGTTCAAGCTTTTG
>JAQXDJ010000229.1 GCA_029251425.1 Vicingaceae bacterium | reverse complement strand
GTAGTTGAAGGAATAGTTCATGATAATTTAGGAGACAATTTTGTTAAAATTTCAAAGACAAGAACCTATGATAATAATGGGGCTATAGAAAAGGTTTCTAACGCAACAGTTCAGGTGTTTGATGGAGTAGGAGGAGTTTTTACTTTGTTAGAAGTAGATACCATTCCAGGCTATTATACGAGTACTAATTTAGAAGGGATAGCTGGAAGAACATATCAGTTAAACGTTAATGTTGATGGAAATTCTATAACAGCAAGTAGTAAAATGAGCCCAAGAATTGAAATAGATTCATTGTCTTATGATGAAGAACCTAGTTTTGGTGGAGATGAAGAGCCATCTTATGGCATTCTTTGTCATTTTACGGATCCAGCAAATGTTATTAATTTTTATAGAATGAAGTCTTTCTTAGGTGAGGAGCAAATTGATGGATATGTAAATTGGAGTGATGATGCAATTGATGGAGCATCAACTGGATTGCCAGTGTTTAATGTTTCGTATGCTGCTGGAGAGGTTGCAACAATTCAATTGTTATCGGTAGATGAGCCAAACTTTAGGTATTTTGTAGGTGTTGCTTCTTCTCAGGAAGGAGAAGTTCCTGGAAACCCAGAAAGTAATCTTACTGGAGAAAATGTTGTAGGTTATTTTGGTGCTTATGCAAAAAGTGAGGCTTCGATTTTGATTGACGAGGAGTAGTTATTACTTAAAATTCGTCTGTCGTTTAACGTTAACTGTATGTTTTTGTAGGGCATTAGGAAGCACTGCGCTCTCGGTTTGCTCTAAGCCAAATTTACAATTTTGTTTTTACATTTTATTGGTTGTAAGGCCAAATTGTAAATTTGGCGGTGTAGAAGGTCACTGTGCTCTCTAAATGCCTCTGATCGCTCTATAAAATATACAGAGTGTTGTGCTTTCGTTTAATTTTTTGATACTAATTTTCGTTAACCTGTTTCTCTGCTTGATCAACTAAATTGAAAATAGCATCTCTAAATCTTATCATCCTTTTGATTTCAAAAAATAATAATGAAACAAAGAAGAATGAAATAACAATATAAATTCGTGGAATTATTTCCTTGTTTTCTATTCCTTGGGTTGGTAAAAAGATAAGAACTAGAGAAAATAATATAAGGTAAAGAAGTATTGCTAAAATATCTCTGGTTTTAATTGCTTTGATATTGAATTGACATTTATCCTCATCAATTGAATAAACAACTAGTTTACTACTATCCATAAAAGCATTGCCATTTTTCTTTAACTTATTAGAACTATTGTAATTCGACATTTTTAATTTAACTTGTTCAAGGAACACAGTTTTAAGAGATGCAGAAACAGTTATACTTTTTGAAAAACCAGTAAGTCGGATTATATTTTGTCGTGAGCCTTTCATTAAATTCTACTGTTATTAAAAATGCTTTCGTAAAATATGTATTTGTTTAGGTATGAAGCACAACGTTGTTCTATGTGATGTTTTAATATCATATAAAACTTGTTGTTAAACGAAGGTAGCGTTTTTAAACGAGAAAGTCAAATTTACATCGGATCTACATCAATGGTAATCCGTACACCTTTGTATTCACTAAAAGCTTCAAAATGGTTTTTAACTTCCATTACCAATTGGCGGGTTTTCTTTACAGAAATTTCACGTTCAACCTTTAGCATCGCATTTTTAATGTATTGGTTTTTTATTCTAGATATTACTGGGAAATCTGGTCCTAAAACTCTATCGCCAAACTTTGCTTTTAAAGCTAAAACAAATTCTCTTGCCCCTTCATTTAAAACGTTACTGTCTCTATGTTTCAAAGTGAAATGAACTAAACGTTGGTAAGGTGGGTATTTAAATTTTTTACGTTGTACAATTTCATCATTATACATGCCCAAATAATCGTGCTCAATTACTTGTCGTATAATAGGATGGTAAGGCTCATAAGTTTGTATTAAAACCTTTCCTCTTTTAGCCTTTCTTCCTGATCGTCCACTTACTTGACTCATTAATTGGTAAGAACGCTCAAAAGCTCTAAAATCAGGAAAGTTGAGCATGTTGTCAGCATTTAAAATTCCAACTACCGATACATTGTCAAAATCTAGCCCTTTGGTTACCATTTGTGTTCCGACTAAAACATCAATGCTGCCAGATTCAAAATCAGTAATTAAACGGTGGTAGGCATTTTTAGCTCGAGTAGTATCAGCATCCATTCGGGCTACTTTTATTTTCGGAAAAAATAAAGCCAATTCTTCTTCAATCTGTTCTGTTCCAAATCCCTTTAAAGTAACTCTTGGGCTACCACATTTACCACAAGTACTTGGCATTTGTTTGTTGGTACCACAGTAGTGGCATTTAAGCTGATTGTTGTGTTTATGGTAAGTTAAAGAAACATCACAGTTTTTACATTCAGGAACATGAGCACATTCTTCACACAACAAAAAAGGAGCGTAACCTCTTCGGTTTTGAAACAAAATGACTTGTTCTTTCTTTTCAAAAGCTTCCTCCATCAATTCCATCAAGAGAGGAGAGAAGTGCGATTTCATTTTCTTTTTACGCGTAGCTTCTTTAATATCTGCACAAAGTACTTCTGGCATTTGAACTCCGCCATGCCTTTTGGTCATTTCTACTAATCCGTATTTTCCTTGTGTAGCATTCCAGTATGTTTCAACAGCTGGAGTAGCCGAACCCATTAAAACTTTTGCTTTATGGATGTTAGCTAAAACAATAGAAGTGTCTCTAGCATTATATCTTGGTGCAGGATTGTATTGTTTAAAGCTGTTTTCGTGCTCCTCATCAATAATGATTAACCCTAAATTGCTAAAGGGTAAAAACATAGAAGAACGAGCTCCCATAACAATTTGAAATTTAGAAGATTTAGTTTGTTCAAATTCTAATACTTTGTTCCAAACTTCTACACGTTCATTCTCATTAAATTTAGAGTGATAAACTCCAATTACATCGCCAAAAACTTTTTGTAAACGCACAATTAATTGTGTTGTTAAAGCAATTTCGGGCAACAAATACAATACTTGTTCTCCTTTGGCAATGGCTTCTTGTATGAGTTTAATGTAAAGTTCCGTTTTACCAGAAGAGGTAACTCCATGTAATAAAACAACAGCCTTTTCTTTAAAGTGTTCTTTTACTTCTGTTAAAGCCTTTTCTTGATGTTCATTAAGTGTTTTGTCTCCAATTAATTCTTTGTTGTAGTTTCCAATACGATCAACAGCAACTTCGTAAATTTCAAAGATATTTTTCTTTACCAGTTCATTTATAATGGAAGCACTAGCATTAGTAGATTTTTGTAACTCCAATTTTTTAACTTCTTTTCGTTCACCATATCTGTTTGACAAACGAATGAAAGACATTAAGCTTTCGAGTTGTTTTTTTGATCGAGTTATTTGATTGAATATTTCCTCTAAATTCTTTTCATTGTCAGCATATTCCGTTAATCGAACAAATGGAATAAGCTTTACTTTATATTTTCTTTTTAAATCTTCTTCAACAATAATGGCTTTTTTCTCTATTAAAGCTTTTACCACTTTATGAACGTTTTTAATGTTCAATATTTCAGAAATTTCTTGAAGGTTTAAAATCTGTCTTATTTCTAAAGCTTCATAAATTTGATACTCTCTGTCGGTTAAATCTGCAACAGCATCACCATCAAATTCACCATTAATTAAAATTTTGGTTTCGCTGGCCAATTTTAAAGCTCCAGGTAAAGCGGCATTAAAAACATCTCCAGGGTTAGCAATGTAATAATCGGCAATCCAATCCCAATGTTTGAGTTGTTTTTGGTTAACAATGGGTTTGTCATCCAATAAGGATTCTACATATTTTGCTTGGTATTCGGTAGGAGGTGAGTGGTGTATGTGTTTAACCAAAGCAGAGTATAATTTTCCGCCTCTACCAAAAGGTACAACTGCTCGTTGTCCTATTTGTATGTCCTCATTTAATTCTACGGGTAAGCGGTACGTAAACAAATTCGGTAACGAAAGCGGTAAAATTACATCTATGAATATGGTTTGTTTAGGCATTTAATTCTTCAATTCTTTTGTTTCTTTCAATCGAAAAATCCTTATCGTTTTCGGTTAAATATTTTAATACTTCTAAAGTATGGTTTTTGAGAATACTGTCTGAAGAATTGATTAAATATTTGTGATATAATACATCTTCTAATATTTTAAAATGGGTGAGGGTAAATGCCTTTGTTTCTATTAAAAACTCAATAATATTATTGTCAACAGCTAAAATTTCTTCAAAACTAACACCTAAAAAATCGGTAGAAAAATCATTGAGTTTAGCTTCAGCCTCAGTTGGTTTTAAATCGTTTTTTAATTGCAATACAGCAGCCAAAACTTTGGCTAACTCATCAAAATAACGTTGGATATAATCCTTTCTGATCATTCCTAATCTTCCTGTTTACCAACTAATTTGTGAATTTTCTTAGTTCCTCTGTACATTTCATATTTCATAAATCTACACTCTAAACTCCCGTTAAACAATTTAATTTTTCTAGATGGTCTTAATCCAACTTTTTTAAGAGCGCCCATGTTAGAGCTAATCATCCAAGCATTCCAGCCATCGTACCTTGTTTTTAAATTATCTCCAAAAGCAGTGTATAGATCATCAACATTTTCTCCAATACGTTCACCATAAGGTGGATTACAAACAATAACTCCTTTTAATTGAGGAGCATCAAAGTCTTTAAAGTCCTTTTTGTGTAGTTCAATTTTGTCAGTCAAACCAGCAGCTTCAATGTTGGCTCTTGCCATTCCCATAACTCTTCCATCAATATCAAGACCAATTATCTTAAAGTCAAAACCAATTTCTTGGTCTAAAGCATCATCAACAACTTCATTAAAAAGATCATCATCATAAGTTTTCCAATTCATAAAACCGAAAACAGCTCTATTAATATTGGGTGGAATATTGCAAGCAATCATAGCTGCTTCAATTAATATAGTTCCAGAACCACAGAACATGTCAATAAAGTTAGATTTTTTATCCCAACCACTTAATAAAATCATTCCTGCAGCTAAATCTTCTTTTATTGGAGCTAAACTGTTACTTTCTCTAAATCCTCTTTTAAATAAAGGGTCTCCAGAACTGTCTAAACTACTGGTACAGTCATCTTCTTTACCTATGTGCAAGTTTATTCTAATGTGTGGCTTGTCCGTATCAACGTCTGGTCGTTTATCAAATTTGTCTCTAAAACGATCCGCGATGGCATCTTTAGTTTTAAAAGCAGCAAATTTGGTATGATTAAAAATTTCAGAAAATACGGTAGAGTCAATAGCAAAAGTTTGATCAACAGTAAAAATATCTTCCCAAGCAATATTTTTTACTTTATCGTAAAGATCATCAGCGCTTTTAATTTTAAAAGTTCGGATAGGAACAATTAAACGGTTTGCAGAACGTAACCACAAGTTAGCTTTGTAAAGCGTTTCTTTAGTGCCTTCAAACATTACTGCTCTGGTAGCTAATTCAACTTCAGTAACACCAATTTGTTTTAATTCTTCCACCAAAACTTCTTCTAAACCATAAGAGGTTTTAGCTATTATCTTCATTTTACTTTCTGATCTCATAATGCAAAGATAGTTGTAAAAGATGGATAGAAAAAGAGTTGAGAGATGAGAATTGATTAATTTCGTTTTCAACTTAAAACGAATAATTATGCAAAAGCAATTTGATATTTTAAACGCTACAAGAAACAATGTTTTAAATAGTGTTAAAGATTTATCTATAGAACAATTAAATGTAGTTCCTACAGGGTTTAAAAATAGCATAGCATGGAATTTTGCGCACATTGCTGTAACGCAACAATTGCTTTGCTACAAATTATCGGGTTTAGAAATGAATTTACCAGCAGACTGTATTGATCGTTTTAAGAAGGGGAGTGTAGCATCAGAAGTTTCTGAAAAAGAAATGAATAATTTAAAAGCTCAGTTAATGGATTTCCCTGTAAAGTTAGAGGAAGATTATAATA
>JAQXDJ010000224.1 GCA_029251425.1 Vicingaceae bacterium | reverse complement strand
AAGTTTTCTTATTTAAAGTCTTTTTTTAATAAGCTAACATATCTCCAATTACTTTAGCTACTTTTTCCCCATTAGGCAACAAAGTTGCTTCTAGTGTAGAATTTAAAGGAATAGCTGGCGTATCAATTGAACCAATAATTTCTACTGGAGCATCCAAATCTTCAAAACAATTTTTCTGAACACGAGCAACTAAGCCTAAAGAGAATGAACATTCTACAGACTCTTCGGTAACAATCAAAATTTTATTGTGCTTTTTAGCCGCAGCATACATTGCCTCTTCATCTAAAGGGTTTAAAGTTCTTAAATCTATAATTTCAACTTGTCCTTTATGACTTTTTTCAGCAGCTAAACTCCAATAAACGCCCATTCCGTAAGTTATAATAGCTACAGAATTGTCTTGTTTAGGTGCTTCTAAAACTGTTCTTGCTTTACCAAAAGGAATGATGTAATCCTCATCAGGTTCAACAGTCATAGCACCCTCTGTACCTTTAATTTTACTCCAGTATAAGCCTTTATGCTCCAGCATTACAACAGGATTTGGATCGTAATAAGCTGCCTTCATCAAACCTTTTAAATCTGCTCCCGTACTTGGGTAAGCTACTTTTAAACCTCTAATATTTGTAACAATAGACTCTACACTAGATGAGTGATATGGTCCCCCAGAACCATAAGCCCCTATAGGAACTCTTAACACCATACTCACTGGCCATTTACCGTTCGATAAATAGTAAGACCTTCCAACCTCAGTAAACAACTGATTGAGGCCTGGCCAAATATAATCAGCAAATTGAACCTCAACAAAAGGCTTTAAACCAACTGCCGACATACCAACGGTACTTCCTACAATAAATGCTTCTTGTATTGGAGTATTAAACACTCTATCGTCTCCAAAAGTTTGTGCTAATGTTGCTGCTTCTCTAAAAACTCCTCCAATCCTTGCACCAACATCTTGTCCGTACAGTAAACTTTCAGGGTGTTTTTTCATTATTTCTCTAATGGCAAACAACGCAGAATCAACCATTACGGTTTTATCTTTACCCGCAGGTTCTCTCTCTCCTTTTTCTTCTGTAACAGGAGTAGGAGCAAACATGTGTGTTGTTAAATCTTCAGGCTTAGGATCTTCTTCTTTTAAAGCTAATTCGTAATCTTTAGCAACTAAAGCTATCGCATCATTTTCAATCTTTTCTAATTCCGTTTTATCAACCCCTTGCTTAACTAAAGCATCGTATAATTTTGGAAATGGATCTTTACTCCAAGCTTCTGCTAATTCTTCTTTATCATGTCTATAAAACTCCATTCGCACACCAGAAGTATGGTGATTTAACAACGGAACTTTTGCATGAATTATAAATGGTCTTCTTTCTTTACGAACAATTGCTAACACTTCATTAAAGGTTTCGTAAGATTCTTGAAAGTTAGTTCCGTCAATGGTTCTAACATCCATCCCTTTAAATCCTTTTGCGTAATGTGTGATGTCTTGCGCACGAGTTTCTTCAGCATTAGCGGAAATATCCCACTCGTTATCTTGTACTAAATAAATAATTGGCATTTGTTTTAACACTGCCATTTGGAATGCTTCTGAAACTTCTCCTTCCGTACAAGAAGCATCTCCTAAACTACAAACTACAACAGGATTTTCTCCTTTGTAATCTTCAGCCATTCCCAATTTCTCTTTATGCTGAATTCCCATTGCAACACCCGTTGCTGGAATTGCTTGCATACCTGTTGCAGAACTTTGGTGTGGTATTTTTGGTTTATCAGCATCGTTTAAACTCGGATGCGAATAATAGGTTCTTCCTCCAGAAAACGGATCATTTTTTTTAGCCAATACTTGTAGCATTAGCTGAAAAGGAGTCATCCCTATACTCAACAAAATACTATCATCACGATAGTAAGGAAAAACAAAATCTTGAGGTTTTAATTGTAATCCACAAGCCAACTGAATGGCTTCATGCCCTCTAGAAGTGGCATGCACATATTTAGAACAAACAGCTTTATTCTCTTCATACAGATGAGTTAGCGCTTTTGCTGTACTCATTAACTTAAAAGCTTCAATTGTTATTTCTTTAGAAACTACGTTTGTTTTATTTGCTTTTTTTGCTGTTGCTTCCGCCATAAATATATTTACCTTCCGATTTTTGCAAGGAAAACAAAGGTAAGAAAAAACGTAATGACAAAATAAATTTTAGCTCAATTCCATAGGAAACCTGTCTAAGCTATTGCTTAATAACAAAATGTATGTTCGTTTCTAAGTCTTTAGCTGATGTATCTTTTGGGCTGTTTAAATATTCCTCAACAGGGTCCATTTTTTTGTTTGCCTTAAAAATTTTGTTCTGTTTACGAGCATACATTGCACTCCAAGCATTTCCGATGTGCTCGTAAAATCCTTTATGATGTGTTGTAAATACTTTTGAAACAGGATAATTACTTCTAAACATTCCATCTAATAATTTTATTTCTCCAGTAACTGGAACTGCCGCTGTATATTCAATTATACCTTTTGCAGGATCCCACTTGTGATAAATTGAAAATGGATTTCCTGCTACTTTTTCTGAGTGTTCTCCTTTTACATATTCTAACAATTTGGTATAATCTTTTTCCATTGCTTTTCCAATTTCTTTTGGAGATGTTGTTGTTTTAATACCAACATAATCTCCTCCATTAAAAGTACTTTCACCTACAAAAGTTAACTTAGATTGTATTTCTCCTGTTTCCATTTTTTCTTTTAACATACGTAATCCCCTATCAAAATCCATAGCAATTAATGCCTTAAACATGCCTAATAAGAAAAACATAAAAAAAGGTAATGAACTATCCATTAACCATTTTAGTTCTGTACCACCTTCAACTTCTTTTAATAAAAACCAAACTTTTGCTTTAGATTTCCATGGCTTTAAAAATGTTAAATCAATGTCAATTCTATTTCCTTACTCCTTAAACATATTCATGTTACCATCACCACTAACTGGGCCAGTCCATTCGTAATATTTACCATCTGGCTTAACCGTTACCTTAGCATCCTGATCTGCAATTAACCATGGGCTCCAATCTGACCATGTATGAAAATCTGAAACAGATTTATGTACTTCAGTTATTGGCTTATTAATTATTGTAGCTTGATCTATATGAAATTTAGGCATAACGCTTCTTGTTTTGTTTACTTGTAAATATAAGAAAAACACTTTCTCCTATAACACAGGCCTCTTCTTTAAGCTAAAAATTAATCCTTAATTTTAAACATTATGGGGTCGAAACACATTTTACTTATTGCAGAATTATTTATTTTATTTATTATAACTCCCATCTTACTAAGTTTAGATATCCATCCTATTTTTAAAATATTACCCGTTCTACTTGGGCTTATTTATTGTATAACAATAACCATAAAACAAAGCATAGTCTCAGCTAAAGAAATGTACGCTATTAACCTTAAACGAAGTTGGAAACCCATAACTCTCCAATTTATCACATTTGTTATTGTCTCTATTATTTTAATGTATTATTTAAATTATGAAAACCTGTTTATTGTACTCCGAAAAAATTGGATAATGTGGATTACTATCACTTTGTTTTACAGCATTTTTTCGGTTTACCCACAAGAGTTTTTGTACCGTACTTTTTTCTTTAAACGCTATAGTGTTCTTTTTAAAAACACTACTGTATTAATTATTTTTAATGCAGCCATTTTTTCTTTAGCACACCTAGCTTTTAACAATTTATTGGTTTCAACACTGACATTTATTGGTGGTATTTTATTTGCATTTACTTACCACAAAAGCAAATCGTTACTGTTGACTTCAATAGAACATGCTTTGTATGGTAGCTGGTTATTTACTTTAGGTATGGGAGAAATGTTGGCTTTTCCGATGCCTAGCTAAAGTATAAATACTTGATTTTCTCCTGAAAAAACGGTAATTTCGCTTAACAACAAGTTTTATATCATATTAAAACATGACATAGAACATCGTTAGCAACCATCTTTGAAAATCTACGTCTTCTTTCAAAAAGATAACTGAAATAAGTCTATATGCAAAAGATACTTCCAAGATTATTTATTCAACCAAAAAACACTTTTATTTTAGTATTAAGCATACTATTTCCGTCATTATTAAAGGCTCAAACTAACCTATCCGACATTAATGGAGATGGAACGCTAAACATCTTAGTTATAGGCTCCAGCAAATCAATTAAAAGTAGCTCTGAGGAATTTTCTCCCTTCCAAATTCGGACTGAACTGGAAAATATCTTGACGAATGATCCTTCTTTACCACTATCGATAAATGTGGTGGCAGAAGATATTTATAGAACGAAAACAGAACTGACTGGTATCGCTTATGATTGGACAGGCATAAATGTCGACCATTTTTGTCATTCACTGGTTCAATACTATTTTTGGCCAGAAAACAGAACCTCTAGAATCGATAATTTAAAAGGAGAAGACGGAACCGATTGGGATTATGTCGTAATAGGTGCTGACCCTGAAATAATTTCAAGTATCCCTGGCTTCTTTTCACTGGGGGTAAATAAAATTGCTTACAAAGTGGCAGAAGGTGGTGGTAAACCACTATTGCTAATGCCATGGACTAAGAATGTGTCTGACATTGGACACTTCGAAGAATTCACTTATCGTACTGCTGATGGTGCTCAGGTTCCAGTTGATATTGTGCCTGCAGGTTTAGCTTGGAACGATTTACCGAGCGGGAAAATAGATATTTCCACTAACCATCCTACACCCAACGGAGCCTTTACATGTGCTGCTGCAATCTACTCTCACATTTTCAATCAAAGCGCCTCTTCATCTAACTATGTCTATGATAACGTAATTGCTGATATCACGCATACATCAATTGGTAATGCTTCATCGCAGACCCATTACTCAGGAGGAATTACATTTAATTCTCCTTACAAAAATTGTGGAATAAGCGATACTGCCTTAATCTATAACCATGGTGGTACAAGCACAGAAAATGGAATCCTTGGAGGACTTCAATGGGTTGTTTCACAGGATCAAAAAACTCTTCAATATGGCAATACTCCATATGTGCACTTCAATTATGGACGATCAAGTATGGGTACAACGCATCTTTACGTAATAGATACTTCAACTTTTGATTATTCCTTCGGATATCCCTTACAAGATAATGCAATAACAGGCTATACATCAATGCAATATGGAATTGATCAACGCGTCAACGAAACGGATGTTGAAACTGACCTAGGTGTTGCTCTTGATATGGTCGAACAAGGAGAGCTTCCATCAGCTAGAAATGTTCCGCTAAGAACAATAATATCACAAATGATAGAAGAAATTCCTGGTGTGGACATCTACCCACCTAATGACAACTGGCATCTCAGCAATGACGTTAACAAAGCCATTGCAACCTATATGTACACCATTCTGACAGGTGAATGCGCATTAGATGGGCAGCCTGAACCTATAGACTCAACAGAATGGCGTACTTGGATGGCTCATAAGATTGGGTATACAACCGCGTGGACCGTGATGTATATGGAAGGACATAATCCATGCTATGGGTCAACATTGTCAATAAAAGAGAATAAGGATTTAGAGATTGATTTTACAGCATATCCTAACCCGACAAATGGAAGGTTTTCAATTGACTTAGGAGACAATCACAATTCGGTTTCGGCAAGAATCATAGACTTAGTTGGAAAGAAAATCCATAAAGAAACATACCAGAATATGCAGTATCTTAATTTCACACTAAATGAACCGAAAGGAATTTATTTTCTGATACTTGAAATGGAAAATAAGAAATCTGTTGTTAAAATAATAAAAGAATAACACAGGTTGCTAACATTCTCTATATTTCATTTAGTTGGCTGATTACTGTACATTTGGTTTCAACAAAACGAAAACATAGATTGGGCGTTAAACGAACTTTCCAAAAACAACATTTTTAGCTAATATAGTCTGGCTAATTCCTCTGGCTAAAACAAACAAAATCATAGCCAACCATAAACCGTGGTTTCCCCAGAAATGAGCTAATACATAATAGCTTGGTATGAATATCACAAAAGTTGAAAACAACATGGTATTCCGCATGGCTTTAGATGATGTTAACCCAATATAAACACCATCCCAAACAAAAGGCACAACACTTAGTATTGGGAACGCAATTAGCCAAACGATATATTCCATTGCTAAATTCACTACCTCAGTTTGATTGGTTAATACTTCTAAAATATTTTTACCAAAAACTAAATATGCCAACGCATAAACAGTTCCTAATCCAAATCCCCAATAAAAACAATAACGAATTGCTTTTTTTAGATTTACTTTATCTTTTCCTCCAAAATATTTTCCGCTAATCGATTCTGCAGCAAAAGCAAACCCATCAATACCATAAGCTGCAATGGTTACAAATTCTAACAATAAAATATTAGCGGCTCCAATTAAATCACCTTCTTTGGCTGACATCACTTTAAAAAAGGATAATGAAAAAATTAAGCACAAGGTTCTGATTAAAATATCAGCATTTACACCCACAAACTTCTTAATTGCAGAAAGTTCTAGAATATTATTGAATGCTGCTTTTGTTAATTGTTTCCTATAAAACAAGAAAAAGAAAATAACTGCTAACACAAACCCTAAATACTGCGCTGCTAATGTACCGTAAGCTACCCCGTCAATTCCTAAAGCTAAAGAACTAACCAAATAATAGCTTATAAAGGCATTAAACACGTTTACAGCAATTGTTACCGTCATTGCGAGTGTTGCATTCTGCTTACCTAAAAACCACCCTATAAACGCATACAAACCCAATGTTGCAGGTGCAGCAAATATTCTGATATTAAAGTAATTCGTTACCTGCTCATCTACAACACCATTTGAATCGATTAAGTATAGAGACAATTGTAATAGTAAATCTTTAAATAGAAATAACAAAAGAGCTCCAGCAAACGCAATAATTAATCCTCTAAACAACAACCGATAAGCTTCTTCAATATTTCCTTTTCCATATTCTTGGGCAGTCATTCCGGTAATACCCATTCTTAAAAAACCAAAAGCCCAATAAATAAAATTGAAGATCATTACGCCAAAACCAATCGATAGAATATAATTCTCACTATTCAAATGTCCCATTAAAGCTACATCTACCACACTTAACATAGGAATGGATAAGTTGGCTAAAATATTGGGTATTGCTAGTTTTAGAATTTCTTTATTCAAAGTGTTTTTGTTTGAAAATCAAAAATAGGTTTTATCACTCATAAAAAAAGGAAGACCAATGGCCTTCCTTTATCTAAATAGATTCTTCACTTCGATTTGTAGATCCCCAGTCAAGCTGAGGATGACAAATAATTGTTCAGAATGACAGTTAAATTAAGCTAAACATTCTTTTACTAATGCTGAAATCATTTTTCCATCAGCCTTTCCTTTTAGTTTACCCATTACAGGCCCCATTACTTTACCCATATCTTGTGGGCCTGCAGCGCCAACTTGAGCAATAGTATCTTGCACTACTTTTCTTACTTCATCTTCACTCATTTGAGCTGGCAAATAAACACTCAACACATCAATTTGAAAATCTTCATCTTTTGCCAAATCTTCTCTTCCTTGTTCTTTAAATATGTTAGAAGCATCTTTTCTTTGCTTTACTAATTTTTGAACAATTGATGCAGCCATTTCTTCTGAAATTTCACCACTACCATCTTTCGTTCCTTCTAACATAAAAGCAGACTTAACAGCTCTTAATGCTTCTAATTTTTCTTTTTCTCTAGCCAACATTGCTTTTTTAATGTCAGCATTTATTTGTTCTGGAAGTGTCATATTCTAATTTTTATAAATAAAAAAGTCGCTTCCAAAATTACTAAGAAGCGACTTAAATATGTTCTTTAGACTAAACTATTAATCTACATTATCATGTAAAAATGAATTATCATCATTTAATCTTGGCTTACCTTCTTCATCATTAGAAAGTGTGAACCTAGAAATTGGATTTTCTGAAGAATGAGGTGTTTCATCCAAATTTATTTTTCTCCTCTTGTATGCTGGCTCATTTTCTAAATCGTTAATTCCAGAAGGAGTTTTCATTCTCAATCCTAACTCCTTAATTTTCATTATTCTTTCTTGAGAACGTTTCATTTGTTCTTCATCAGGAATTCTATTCGTGTAAACTGGTCCTTCTTCCTCTTTATTTTCTGGTGTTTCTTCTTTCTGAACAAAAGTGATTTTTTGCTCTGACTCCTCTTCTAACTCAGCAGTAAATTCTTCTGTTTCATTTTCTACCTCATCAACAGTATCATTTTCGTTTAAACTCCAAACGATTGTTCTCTCTTCTGCCACTGGCTCTTCAGTAATTTCAGCAGCTGGTTCTTCAACCTCATCCTCTTCTATTTTACTGGCATCACTCCAATTAAATGAAGTTGTTTCTGGTTCAACTAATTCATCTGTTGGGGCTTCAAATTCATCACTAACTTCTTCAGTTAATTGAGCATCTACAGTCTCTTCAACCTCATCATTTATTGTGTTTACAACAAAATCAGAAACTTCTGCTTCTGGAGCTTCATCTTCAACATCATCTTCTAAATTAAAGATTACTTTTTCAACTTCTTCCTTAATAGAAACTGGTGCTTCATATGTATCTTCTACAACATCTTGGACTTCTTCTGCTGGTGTTTCAAAGTTTAAAGTTGGTTGTTCTGTAATCTCTGTTTTTAATGTAGGTTCAGTAATCTCATTGCTCGGCTCAACTGTTTTTTCAACTTCGTCTAAACTAGTTGTAATACTTGTTGGAACATCAGCATCTAAAGCCATTACCACTTTTTCTGGTTTTTGACCTAACGTAAAGCTATCTGTACTATTTGCTCCAAATCCTGTAGCAATAACTGTTACAGAAACTTTATCCCCTAAACTTTCATCTGTACAATTCCCCCAAATTACATCTGCAGTTAATCCTGCTTCTTCTTGTATAAAATCAGTGATATCACCAATCTCATCCATTGTAATTTCTTCTAATCCAGAAGTAATGTTTAATAAGATATAATTTGCACCTTTAATTTCATTATCATTTAATAATGGAGAAGCTAATGCTTTAGTAACTGCATCAATCGCTCTATTTTCTCCTTCTGCTGATCCAGAACCCATTATTGCTGTACCACCGTCTCTCATTACTGTTTGAACATCTCTAAAATCCGTATTTACATAACCTGTAACCGTAATAATTTCAGAAATTCCTTTTGCTGCAACTGTTAAAATATCATCTGCTTTTGAAAAAGCTTCCCCCATTCTTAAGTTGCCATACATCATTCTCAATTTATCATTGTTTATGATTAGTAAGGTATCAACACTTGCCCTTAAAGCCTCTAAACCTTCATCAGCCTGCTGCTTTCTTCTTCTTCCTTCAAAAGAAAAAGGAATTGTTACAATACCAACAGTTAAGATGCCCATCTCTCTTGCTGTTTCTGCAATAATTGGTGCTGCTCCAGTTCCAGTTCCACCACCCATTCCGGCAGTTATAAATACCATTTTTGTATTATTCTGTAAAACGGTTTTAATCGCTTCCACATCTTCAATAGCTGCATTTTTACCAACTTCAGGATTTGCTCCTGCACCCAACCCTTCGGTTAAAGTTGTTCCCAATTGTATTTTATTAGGAATAGGGCTTTGCTCCAATGCTTGCGCATCAGTATTGCAAATCATAAAATCTACTCCAGTTATTCCTTGGTTGTACATGTGGTTTACAGCATTGCTTCCACCTCCACCAACTCCAATAACTTTAATAATTGACGCTTGATCTTTTGGTAAATCGAATTTCATAATTATGGGCTTTTTTTAATTTATCAATTTTATATTCTATTGTTCGTTGTCTTCAAAAAACTTTTGTCCAACATTCATTATCTTATCAAAGAATCCACCTTTGTTCTTTTGTGAGTGACTCACAACATCTCCACTATTCGAAGCATTTTTAGTTTTTAATCCTTCGTAACCTTTAATAACTAAACCAACACCTGTAGCAAACAAAGGACTTGTTAACTCCTCTGCATTTCCTTTTGCTAAATGCTCATTTGGATAACCAATTCTAGTGTCCATTCCAGTTACATATTCTAACAATTGTGAAATATGTTTTAACTGAGAACCGCCACCTGTTACAACGATACCGCAAATCAGTTTATTTTCATATCCTGAATTTTTGATTTCGTAATATATATTTTCAATTACCTCTTCCATTCTTGCTTGAATGATTTGAGCTAATGTTTTTAATGAAATTTCTTTTGGCTCTCTTCCTCTTAAACCAGGAATTGAAACAATCTCGTTTTCTTTGCTTTCGCTTGCTAGTGCAGATCCAAACTTAACTTTTAACAATTCTGCTTGGTTCTTAATAATTCCACAACCTTCTTTTATATCTTCAGTAATTGAATTACCTCCAAAAGGAATTACCGCTGTATGTCTAATTATTCCATCTTGGAAAATTGCTATATCTGTAGTTCCACCACCTATATCAACCAATGCCACTCCAGCTTCCTTTTCTTCAGCACTTAATACTGCTTCTGAAGACGCTAATGGCTCTAAAATTAAATCCTCAACCTCTAAACCAGCCTTATGTACACATTTGTAAATGTTTTTTGCCGCAGCTATTTGTCCTGTAATAATATGAAAATTCGCTTCTAAACGAACTCCAGCCATACCTATTGGATCTTTAATTCCTTGCTCGTTATCAATAATATACTCTTGAGGTAGTACATGGATAATTTCTTCACCAGGAAGCATTACTAACTTGTACATGTCATCAATCAACGCATTAATATCGTTCTGACTAATTTCATCTTCAACGTTATGTCTTACTTTAATTCCTCTGTGCTGTAAACTCTTAATATGCTGACCAGCAATCCCAACATTTACAACCTTAATATCAACACCAGACTTTGCTTCTGCATCTTCTACAGCCAAGCGAATTGATTGAACCGTTTTATCAATATTTGATACAACACCTCTTGAAACTCCGATAGATTCGGATTTTCCCATTCCCAACACTTCTAATTTTCCATGCTCGTTTTTACGACCAACAATAACAACAATTTTAGTTGTCCCTATGTCTAATCCTACTACTATTTCTGAAGCTGTGCCTTCCATTTTTTTAAATCTTTCTTTTTTTACAAACTACTTGATTTTTATATTTTAAGTTAATTTCAGAGTATTCATTCCACCCTGTTTTTGCTAGTCCTTTTTTATAAAAAATCATCAATTTTTCAAACTTCCCTTCCAAGTTCGTTATCTCTCCAAATACAATTTTATGATTTCCTACCTTTGGTATGAGTTCGAACTCCGACACTTTATTAACAGCTATTTGTTCAATTTGGGCTTTCCAGAACTCCGACTTATCGACATAATCAGCCAATTTATATATATCATCCAACATTGTTTTATCTACAACAGAATCGCTTAAATTGCTATAATTGAATTTATATCGCTTAGCAAACGGCTCATTTAAATTACCATTAACAACCAACAACCTAGCTGAATACTTATTAGACAAAGGCATTAAGCGCCCTTTCTCATCTATATAATAGCTATCATTTTTAGAAAAAACTCTTACAATTGGTCTTCGTTGTTTTACATTAACAATTAACTTCCCATTAACGGTTTTATATACCTGAGCATCTTTTATAGAGTGGTTATTATTTAATTTTTCTTCGATGTGATTAACACTAAAATTCTCCAATAACAAACTTCCAGTATCTGTTTTAGATATAATTTGAGAAAGCACATCTTCTTCACTAATAAATCTATTTTCGGTTTCGTAATCAATATTGATTAATGGCCTTTCAAAAACAACTTCATCTTTTGATTTTTCCACAAATCCAAGTGCTACAATAATTAAAACTATTGCAACAATCCAAATCGATATATTGAGTATCTTATTCATCTACCTGCTCAAATGTGCTATTTAACTGCGCTTTAATTTGAGGGACAAAAACATCTATATCTCCAGCACCCAAAGTCAATAAAACCTCTAAATCCGAATGAAATAAATCCTCTAATAAATTATCTTTAGAAACGATACGCTTATTAACTATACTTACTTTATCTAAAAGAACCTCTGAAGTAACACCCTCAATTGGCAACTCTCTTGCTGGATAAATATCCAACAAAATCAATTCATCCAACAAAGACAAACTCTCTGCAAATTCATCAATAAAATCGCGAGTCCGAGTAAACAAGTGTGGCTGAAATATCCCAGTTATTTTTTTATTTGGATATAATTCTTTAGCTGATTTAATACAAACCTCCAACTCTGATGGATGATGAGCATAATCATCAATATAAACTAAATCTGAAGTTTTAACATGTGTTTCAAACCTCCTGTAAACACCTTTATAAGTTCCTAAAGCTGTTTTAATTTTTTGATGATCTAATTCTAACTTATCTGCAATAGCAAATGCTCCAACAGCATTTTCTACATTATGAATTCCTGGCAATCCTACTTTAACTTCATTTACGGCTTTTCCTCCAGCATTTACATCAACATAATAACTCCCATCTTTAATGGAAACATTATCTACACCAACATCTGCATTTTCAGTTCCTGAATAACTTGAAACTTTTATATCCCCTCTAATAGTTAACTCTTCGATACATTCCTGTTTCGAAATTAACTCTCCACACTCTTTTATCTTACCAACAAACTCACTGTAAGCATTCTTCATCGAGTCTTTATCTCCGTAAATATCTAAATGGTCAGCATCTATTGATGTAATTAATGCAATATCAGGAGAAAGTGTTAAAAAAGAACGATCAAATTCATCGGCTTCCACAACGAGTGTTGTCGGGTTTTCACTCAACAATAAGTTGGAGTTAAAGTTTAAACTGATACCTCCCAAAAAAGCAATACAGTTTACGTCACACTCATTTAAAACATGTGCAACAATTGAAGAAGTTGTTGTTTTTCCATGCGTACCTGCTACAGCAATCGTAAAATAGTTCTCGCTAATTAAACCTAGCACTTCCGAACGCTTCCATAACTTTAGACCTTGTTCACTTAAATAAATAAACTCTTTATTATCTTTTGGAATTGCAGGTGTATAAATCACCAAAGTACCTGCCTCTTTATTTCTTATCGAATTTGGAATTTGATCAACATCCTCATTATAATGAATCTCAATCCCTTCAGACTCTAATTTTTCTGTTAGAACCGTCTTAGTTTTATCATAACCAACAACCTTACATTCTAAAGAATTGAAATAACGAGCAATCGCGCTCATTCCAATTCCACCTACTCCCAAAAAGTAAACTGTATGTAAGTCTTTAACGTTCATTTATCGTTTAATCAATTTAATAACCTCAGCAGCAATAATATTAGCTGAATCTGTAAACGCCATTTTAGCAACATTTGCTGCTATTTTTTTCTGTTCTTCTTCATTTTTAACCAGCTCAATTAAAGTAGGAATCAAAGTTTCTTTTGCTTCAGCATCTTTAACCAATAATGCTGCTTTATGATTTACCAAAGCCATAGCATTTTTTGTTTGATGATCTTCGGCTGCACTTGGCAATGGAATAAAAATTGTTGGCTTTGCAGCTATACTCAACTCAGAAACTGACATTGCTCCTGCTCTAGAAACAACAACATTTGCCACAGCATAAGCGTAGTCCATCTTACTAATAAATGGCATTGTTTTAATCCCTTTATCTTCATATTTAGCAACAGCTTTTGCAGCCTCATCCACATACAATTTACCTGTTTGCCAAACCAACTGAATATCATTCTTAGCTATTTCAGCAATTCCCGCATCAATTGCATGATTTATACTTCTCGCCCCCAAACTTCCTCCAACTACTAATACCGTTTTTTTATTTGGATCTAAACCAAAATGCTCCACACCTCTAATTCTCTTCGCTTCTAAATTTTTAATATCCTGACGAACAGGATTCCCTGTTAACATTATCTTTTCTTTTGGAAAGAAACGATCCATATTATCATAAGCAACACAAAGTTTTTGCACTTTACTTGCTAATAATTTATTGGTAATTCCTGGATAAGAATTTTGCTCCTGTACCAATGCAGGCACTCCTAATTTAGTAGCCGCTTTTAACAACGGTCCACTCGCATACCCTCCAACTCCAACAACGACATCTGGCTTAAAATCTTTTACAATTTTCTTCGCCTTCATCATGCTTGCAATTAACTTAAACGGGAATTTTAAATTTTGTAACGTTAACCTTCTTTGCAAGCCCATTATTGGTAAACCAACAATTTCATAACCTGCATCAGGAACCTTTTCCATTTCCATTCGACCCAAAGCCCCTACAAAAAGGATTTTTGAATCTGGATGTTTTTCTTTAATAGCATTTGCAATTGCAATAGCCGGAAATATATGACCTCCGGTTCCTCCTCCACTAACGATTACTCTAAACTGCGACATTTGCTTTTTTCTGTTTTATAGTTTTTTCCGTTTTTCTACTTACACTTAGTATTATTCCAATAGCCAAACACGTAAACCAAATGGATGTACCCCCCATACTCACTAAAGGTAATGGCTGACCCGTAACTGGAAATAGATTTACGGCAACTGCCATATTTATCATAGCTTGAAACACCAAACTAAAGGAGAGCCCTACCGCCAAGAAAGTTCCAAAAGACTTCTCCGCTTTTTGAGCAATTTTTATTCCTCGATAAAATAAAATTAGGTATAGAATAATAACACCAACACCTCCTGCTAATCCGTACTCTTCTATTACAATTGCATATATAAAATCTGAATAAGGGTGTGGTAAAAAGTTTCTTTGTGTACTTCCTCCTGGTCCTTTACCAAAAGGATAAGCACTTGCTATCGCAATTTTCGCTTGATCCGCTTGATAATTACCATCAGTTCCTCCTGCTGAAAAAGACTCAATCCGCTTTGCCCAAGTTCCCATTCTTGGTAACAAGTCTGGTTTTGCTGAGGCTATTGCCAACAACAAAATCAAAGAAGTAATTCCGATTCCTATTAAGGATAGGATATATTTTATATTAACCCTTCCAATAAACATGATAATTAAACACGTAGTAAACAGCATTGCTGCTGTTGAAAAATTGGCGGGCAGTATCAACCCACACACCAATAACACAGGCACCATTATAGGTAAAAAAGCCGACTTAAAATCTTGAATATTATCTTGTTTTTTATAGAGCAGCCTTGCCAAATACATAATTAATGCAAGCTTAGCCAAATCGGAGGTTTGAAAGGTTTGATTAATTACCGGAATAACCAACCACCTACTAGCATCGTTAATATTGGCTCCAAAAATTAAGGTTATCGCCAATAAAGGAACTGATATAAATATGGCTAATTGAGATATTCGAGAATAATATTTATAGTTGAGATTGTGGGCTCCTAGCATTAGCCCAAAACCAACCACTAATATAAATAAGTGTTTCATTAGGTAATAAATTGTATCACCATCTTTATACTTATAAGCCAATGTTACAATAGAACTGTAAACCGTTAAAATGGATAAAATAGCCAGCAATAGCACTACCAGCCACACTATTTTATCTCCTTTTATATATTGATTTACAAACGACATTATGACTCTACACTTAATTCTTCAAACACTCTTTTCAACTCCGAACCCTCCTTATCAGCAATACAAATTACTTGCTGACTTAATTCAACTCCCGAAACAGCTATTTTTACGGCTTCTTCATAATTCAAAACTGAAATCAACAACACTTTTTCACCCTCAAAAAGAGTATGAATAGCATTCAAACTTTCACTAATAACAATTATTTGATTGACAGATTTTCCAACAACAGTTTTACTTTTAGAAGTAAATTCTGTCAACTCTTTTTCATCAATGATTAAAGCACAACGTTCTTTTTGAGAACATTCTTCTGCCAATTGATCAATTGTAGTCGAGTAAAATTGTTGCCCAGATATGTCAATCAACATATCCATTTTAAAGCGCTTTTACTGCTTTTTTAAACTGCTGACCTCTATCTTCATAATTGTCGAACAAATCAAAACTTGCACAAGCTGGAGACAACAGCACCGTATCTCCTTTTTGACTTAACTGATAAGCCATATTTACAGCATCTTGAGCAGATTCCGTACTAATAATATCTTCAATAATATCACCAAATGCATCATGTATTTTAGTGTTATCTTTTCCTAAACAAACAATTGCTTTTACTCTGTCAGCTACTAATTCTGCTAACATTTCGTAATCATTCCCTTTATCTACACCACCAACTATCCAAACGATTGGGTGCTGATAATTTTCTAACGCATACCATGTAGAGTTTACATTTGTTGCTTTAGAATCGTTTACAAAAGTAATTCCGTGAACTTTCCCAACTTCCTCTAATCTGTGTTCAACATTTTTAAAGTCTGTTAAACTTTCTCTAATTACTTCTTTTTTTAAGTCAAGTACTCTACCTGCAATTCCTGATGCCATTGAATTGTACAAGTTGTGCTTTCCTTGTAGTGCTAGTTCTGTAATTTTCATTTTAAATAATTTATTATTAGTGTTTATTATTAAGTTTTCTTTATTTATATATGCGCCTTCTGAGGCAACTGCTTTTATACTAAATGGGTGTTTTACACCTTTATATTTTTCTTTTTTCAACTCTTCTCTTACAACTTCATCATCATAGCAATAGATAATTTCATTGTATTTTGTTTGATTTTGCAGTATTCTAAATTTAGATGCTGCATAATTCTCAAACTTGTTATCGTATCGATCTAAATGATCTGGTGTAATGTTTAATATCATAGCGATATCTACTTTAAAATCAAACATCCCATCTAATTGAAAGCTGCTTAATTCTAACACATAAAACCCTTTATCTCCCTCTGCCACTTGCTTTGCCAAACTATCTCCTATATTCCCAGCCAAGCCAACATCTAACCCTGCATTTTTAAGAATATAATAAGTCAACATTGCCGTAGTTGTCTTCCCATTACTTCCGGTAATTCCAATAATTTTTGCATTAGTATATCTTCCTGCAAATTCTATTTCGGAAATCACTCCAATTCCAGCTTCTTTAATTTTCACAATCAAAGGCACCGTATCTGGAATTCCAGGACTTTTAATAACCTCGCCAGCATTCAGAATTTTAGCTTCCGTATGCTTTCCATCCTCCCACTTAACATCAATACTTATAAGAACACTTTTATACTTTTCTTTTATCTCTCCTCTATCTGAAACAAAAACTTCAAACCCTTCTTTCTTCGCCAACATTGCAGCTCCAACACCACTTTCTCCTCCTCCAAGAATTACAATCCTATTTCCGTTTCTTCCCCCCACCTAACTCTTATCTTAATTTTAATGTCACAAATGTTAGTATCGCCAACATTATCCCTACAATCCAAAAACGAGCAACAATCTTAGCTTCATGCATGTTTTTTTTCTGAAAATGATGATGTAATGGCGCCATTAAAAACACTCTTCTCCCTTCTCCAAATTTCTTTTTGGTGTATTTGAAATAACCTACCTGAATCATTACTGATAAATTTTCCACCAAAAAGATTCCACACAATAAAGGAATCATCAACTCCTTTCTAACAGCTAGGGCAAAAACAGCGATAATACCACCAAGAGCTAAACTCCCAGTATCTCCCATAAAAACTTGAGCAGGATATGAGTTATACCATAAGAAACCGATACACCCACCAACAAATGCCGCTATAAACACAACCAATTCTCCAGATTCAGGGATATACATTATATTTAAGTAGTCAGCAAAAACAGTATTACCAGACACATAAGCGAAAACTGCTAGGGTAATTCCAATTATTGCAGAAGTTCCTGTTGCCAAACCATCCAAACCATCGGTCATATTTGCACCATTAGAAACCGCAGTGATAATGATGATTACAATTAAAATAAAAACTATTCCACCTAACACATAAGAATACTTCCCTGCCCAACTTGTTAATGAAGCATAATTGAACTCATTATTTTTCATAAAAGGAATAGTAGTTACTGTAGATTTTACCTTTTCCCAAGTATAATTTGCAGATGATTCTTTAACCTCATCATTTACCAATTCCCGACTAATGTGTGCTGGAGCAGCATCGTTAAATGTTTTTTGCTTAACAACAACTCCCTCATTGAAATATAAAATAGAACCTACAATTATTCCAACCCCAACCTGACCGAGTATTTTAAACCTACCAGCCAATCCTTCTTTATTTTTTTTGAAAACCTTGATATAATCATCTACAAACCCAATCAATCCTAAAAGGATTGTAGAAATAATCATTAAGATGATGTAGATATTATCCAACTTCGCAAATAACAATGTTGGAATTAAAATGGCCGCCAAAATGATTAACCCACCCATTGTTGGTGTACCTTGTTTTTCAATTTGACCTTGTAAGCCTAAATCCCTAACAATCTCTCCCACTTGCATCAACTGCAAACGCTGGATAATTCTTTTACCAATTATCATTGAAATTATTAGCGATCCAATAAAAGCAAAAGCCGCCCTAAATGTAATGTACTGGAACACTCCAGCCCCTGGAATATCTAATTCTTGTAAGTATGTAAATAAATAGTATAACATTATCTTCTCATAAGTTTAAAAGTTGAGTCTAAAATTTCCATATCATCAAATGGTAATTTTTCACCATTAATCTCTTGATACTTTTCATGTCCTTTTCCTGCCACCAAAATGATATCTCCCCCCTGAGCTAAAGAACAAGCAGTCCTTATCGCTTCTTCTCTATTTACGATAGCCAACACCTTATTAAAATGCACACCATCAACCCCCTGTCTCATTTCTTTAATTATTTCATCTGGATTTTCTGTTCGAGGATTATCTGATGTCAAAATGATTTTATCACTTTGCTCACAAGCAATTTTTGCCATTACTGGTCTTTTCTCCTTATCTCTATCTCCACCACAACCAACAATTGTAATTACTTGCTCGTTTCCTGTTCTGATGTCGTTAATTGTTTTTAAAACATTCTTCAAAGCATCTGGAGTGTGCGCATAATCTACAATTCCAGCAATATTATTTGCTGACTTCACATATTGAAACCTTCCATCAACAGAAACCAAATTGCTTATCGCAGTTAACACTGCCAACTTATCTTCCCCCAATAAAACAGCTGTAGAATAAATAGCCAATAAATTGTAAGCGTTAAATTGTCCAATTAACTTTGCCCAAACTTCACTACCATCAATATTTAATTGCATTCCCGAGAAATCGCTCTCAATAACTTTACAACTAAAATCAGACATACTCTTTAATGCGTAAGTCACTTTTTTAGCCTTGGTGTTTTGCATCATCACCATCCCATTCTTATCATCCTTATTCACCAATGCAAAAGCATCTTCACTCAATCCATCAAAAAATAATTTTTTAGCTTTTAAATACTCATCGAAAGTTTTATGATAATCTAAATGGTCATGTGTAATGTTTGTAAAAACCCCTCCAGCAAAGTCTAACCCAGCAATTCTGTTTTGATGAATTGCATGAGAACTCACCTCCATAAAGCAATACTCACACTCTTCAGCAGTCATATAGCGCAATAGCGCATTCAACTGAATAGCATCAGGCGTTGTATGTGTTGATTTAATTTGCGCAACACCAATTTTGTTTACAACCGTAGAAAGCAAACCACATTTATAACCTAATTCAGTATATAAGTCATGTAACAAAGTTGCAGTAGTCGTTTTACCATTAGTCCCAGTAACACCAACTAACTTAATTTCTGAAGCTGGATTATCGTAAAAATTTGCAGCAACAACACCTAGTGCAGCACTACTACTTCGAACTCTTATGTAAGTTACATCTTCTTTAATTTCAGAAGGAAGTTGCTCACAAATAATTGCTACAGCTCCATCTTCAATTCCTTTAGCAATATATTGATGCCCATCAACCTGAGTCCCAGAAACAGCTATAAACAAACTAAATTTTTCAATTTCTCTAGAATCAAAACAGATTTTCTCAATTGCAACTTGCGTAGAACCAACAACCTCTTCAATTCCGGCCTTATATATGATGTCTTTTAATAATCTCAAACCAACTCCAATATTATTTTGTTTCCTTTTATTATTTTTTGTCCTGCAGCCACTGATTGATTTCTAACCACCCCATCTCCAGAAAAGCTTACTACCATTCCCTGGTTTTCCAAAATGTACAACGCATCCTTGATACTCATACCAACAACATTTGCCACATATATTGGAGCAATTTTCTTTTTATAAATTTTTACAGACTCTTTACCCGTTGACACTCTTGCCCACTCAGGATTTTCAGACTCAGCTGACGTTTTTATATCTAGCTCTGAATAAATTTTAGTTAAGTCGCTAAAAGACCCATCTTTTGCATATGGAATCCTTGACTGCGCCAAATGCTCTTTCACATTCAGTTCGTTATGAATTTGTATACTACTCGCATAAACCTTATCTGCAACCTCTTTAAATATTGGTCCAGCAACTAAATTTCCGTAATACACATTGTTAGATGGAGCATTCACCACTACTATGCAAGTATATTTAGGATTATCAGCTGGGAAATAACCCACAAAAGAACCTTGATGACTCACTTTCCCTTCATACCCTTTTCCTTTATAACCATATTTAGCATTAGCTATTTGCGCAGTCCCCGTTTTTCCAGCAACTTTATATCTAGAGTTTTTCAAGTTTCTAGCAGTTCCTTCTTCCACAACTCCTTCCAACATTTCTTTCGCCATCTCAATTGTCTTTTTAGAACAGATTGAATTATTAATCACTTCAGTCTCATATTTTCTCACCAACTTCCCGCTCTGACGAACTTCTGACACAAACCTTGGCTTCACCATCTTACCGTCATTAGCTACAGCATTATAAAAAGTTAAAATTTGCAGAGGTGTCATCTGAACCTCATAACCTATAGACATTACAGGTAAAGAAACCCCTGACCAATACTCATCATCCGTACTTTTAATCAAAGGAGCACCTTCTCCTGCTATTTCTATTCCTAATTTCTTATTCAAATCCATCTTATACAACCTGTCCACAAATTTTTGAGGATCAGCCGTATACACCCTATTAATTTCTTTCGAAATAGCGACATTAGAAGACTTCACAAAAGCATCTTTTATAGATATTGTTCCATAACCTCCTCTATGAGAATCTCTCATAACATGATCATAAAACTTTGTAGTACCATTCTCTGTATCTACCATATCATCCAAATCCAAATAACCATCCTCAAAAGCCGCCATTAAAGAAGCCAACTTAAAGGTAGATCCAGGCTCAGTACTTTCTCCAACTACATAGTTGTAACTCTCATAATACGATCCATCCTTACTTCTTTTCAGATTCGCAATTGCCTTTACATCCCCTGTTGAAACCTCCATCAAAGCCACACAACCATGATCCGCTTGATGCGTTTCTAACTGAGTTAACAAAGCATTTTCAGCTACATCCTGAATATTAACATCTATAGTCGTATAAACATCACTTCCATCCTCAGGCTCCCTACCACCATTATCATCAATTGGCATCCAAATTCCACCAGCAATTTTCTGCATCCACATCTCACCTTTCACACCACTCAACTCCTTACTATAAGCACCCTCTAAACCAACAGGTTTACTTCCATCACGCTCATAACCAATCGTTCTCGCTGCCAAAACTTTAAATGGTCTCACTCTTTTATTCTGTTGAACAGCAATAAATCCACCCTTATACTTTCCCCTTCTAAAAATTGGAAACTCTTTTAAAATCTTTAACTCTGTAAACTTTACATTCCTTCTCACTAAATGATATCTCGCTTTTTTCTTCCTAGCAGATTTCAATCCTATTAAAAATTCGGACTTCGATTTTTCTGGAAACAATTGCGACAACTCAAAAGCCAAAGAATCAACATGCTCATTAAAATAATCATCCGTTAAGGCATCTGTATAAGCATCAAATCTTACTTCATATTTAGGAATAGAAGTAGCTAAAAGACTTTCGTCAGAAGCATAAACATTACCTCTAACCGCATCAATCTCTCTAAAATTTCGAGTTAACGTCTCTTCTTTTTTTCGCCATTTTTCGCCTTGCAAAATCTGAAGATTTACAGCCTGACCAACTATAATCATAGCAAACAAGCAAATCATACCATAAACCAGGTACACTCGAGAGAATATGACTTGCTTTTCTTTCACGCTAATTAACTGTTGTAATTTTTGCTAAACTTTCTTTATCCACTACAATTTTTGTAGGAGGCGTAGTTGACTCATACACTCCAATCCCTTCAGTTGCTTGAGCGACCTGAGACTGCTTACTATTGTAATTTAAAT
This sequence comes from Vicingaceae bacterium, assembly GCA_029251425.1. GTDB lineage: Bacteria > Bacteroidota > Bacteroidia > Flavobacteriales_E > Vicingaceae. The sequence continues at coordinate 4,910 of JAQXDJ010000224.1, read as the reverse complement.
CTGATTTTATTGTAATATATTCTGATCGCAATTCCTTTACCTCATTTCCTGTTTTTTGAAGATCACGAACAATACCCTGAGCATAATACCCATTTGCGATGTACATAATCCCTAAAAAAGTTAAAAAGAAAACAAACGGGAGAAGCCCAACAACATTATCTTTCGATAAAAAATTTCCAGAAAACACACTTGCCAAAGACTTAGAAAACTTTCCAGCTTCCTTCTTTTTCTTTGGCACCTCATCTTTTTTAAATGTATTCACTTACTCCATTAAATTTTTTCAGCAACTCGAAGCTTTGCACTTCTCGCTCTATTGTTATTTTTAATTTCTTCTTCTGTCGGAAGTATTGGCTTCCTATTTATTAATTTGAACTTTAGCTGAGGGTTTCCGAAAAAATCCTTTTCCAATTCTCCTTCAAATTTTCCTTTCTTAAAAAAGTTCTTAACCAACCTATCCTCTAAAGAATGATATGTTATTACCGACAATCTTCCACCAGACCTCAACACCTCATAACTCTGCTCCAACATATCTTTCAAAGCACCCATTTCATCGTTCACCTCAATTCTTAACGCCTGAAAAACCTGCGCCAAATATTTATTTCTAAACTTCCCAGGCACACAATCCTCAATTATCTCAATCAACTCCTTTGTTTTTGTTATCCTCCCAGAATCTCTAGTATTTACAATTTCAAAAACTAATTTCTGAGCATTCTTAACCTCCCCATACTCTCTAAAAACTCTAATCAGATCAACCTCTTCATAATCATTAATTATCTTTTCAGCTGTTAAATCACCCGATTGATTCATTCTCATATCTAAAGGACCTTCAAAACGAATTGAAAAACCTCTTTCACCTTCATTAAACTGATGAGAAGAAACCCCCAAATCAGCCAACACACAATCTACCGGGACTGCCTGATGGAATTTTAAAAAATTTTTCAAATAACGAAAATTCTGTTTCACCAACTCAAACCGATCATCCTCCAAACTATTAGCTACAGCATCCTTATCCTGATCAAAACTCAACAACCTCCCTTCTTCATTCAATCGATTTAAAATCTCTTTCGAATGTCCGCCACCTCCAAAAGTCACATCAACACAAGTTTCAGAACCAGTGATAGCCATGCCATCAATCGACTCTTTTAGCAAAACAGGATTATGATATTCCATCTTCCTCCTGATTTGCAGAACCACCCATCACTTCTTCAGCTAATGCTGCAAACTCATCTGGCTCATCAGTCAATAAATTATCGTAAGCTTTCTTATCCCAAATCTCAATTCTATTACCGTGCGCAAACAGTACCACCTGTTTTTTTACTCCAGCATACTCCATCAGCCTTTTCGGAAACAACAATCTCCCAGTCCCATCCAAACCTAATTCAGTTGCACCTCTATAGAAATAGCGAATAAACTCCCTATTCTTCTTCACATACTGATTCAGCTTATTCACTTCCTCACTTATGTATTTCCAATCATTTTTAGGATAAAGCACCAAACACTTTTCAAAACCCCTATTCATCACAAAGCTCTCTTCGGCAGCTGGATCCAGCTGCTTCCTTAAACTAGACGGAAGCATAAGCCTTCCTTTGGCGTCTAGTTTACATTCGAATTCTCCGATGAAATTTGTCATTACAATCTGCTAATTATCAAGCGTTTGTTTTAATAAGAGTCAAATATAATTCATTTTTTACCACAACTTACCACTTTCTACCACTTTGTTAATAACTTTTAAACGAAATAGAATGAAAAATGTTGCTATCACTATATAAATTAGAGTGGATAATGGTGGGAAGAATAATCGAAGAAGCATTCAAAATCTCCTTTTTTAAATGGCTACTTTTGCCTTTTATTAGTCAATTATGAAAATTAAAACAGCAGAATTTACAATTAGTAATACCAAACTTTCACTTTGCCCAGAACCGGACAGAGCTGAATATGCTTTTATTGGCAGATCTAATGTTGGAAAATCTTCATTAATTAACTACATCACCAACCATAAAAAACTGGCTAAAACTTCCCAAACCCCTGGAAAAACTCAACTTATCAATCATTTTATGATTAATGATGAGTTCTATTTTGTGGATTTACCAGGTTATGGTTATGCCAGAACTTCTAAAAAAAACAAACTGAAATGGGAAGCTTTTATCTCTGAATATATCTTGCAAAGAGAAACACTACTGAATCTTTTTGTGCTAATTGACTGCAGGCTTGCTGCCCAACAAATAGATTTAGATTTTATGGAATGGTTGGGGGAGAAAGGGGTTCCTTTTTCGATTGTTTTTACCAAAACGGATAAGCTCACTAGTTCTAAACTGAACAAAAACTTATTGGCATATAAAAAAGAAATGCTTAAGTACTGGGAAGAGATGCCTATTTCTTTTACAACATCTTCTGCTGGAAAATCCGGAAAAGAAGCCATCCTAAATTATATTGGAAGTATTAACGAAGGCTACAAGAAAAAATAGCCTTCAACATCTCTAACAAAGGCTATTTCTCACTATTTCAACAACTTAACCTAAGCTACTTTTAGGTTACTCATTTTAGCGTTATCAAATTTTTTCTTAGCGTAGCTCAACGTAACCTTGTGCTCTTTTTTTGTAGTATCAGAAGGCAATTCAAACATTGCATCTAACATAATTGCTTCGCAAATAGAACGCAACCCACGAGCTCCCAATTTATACTCTACTGCTTTATCTACAATAAAACCTAACACCCCTTTGTCAAACGAAAGTTTAATTTCATCCATTTCAAACAACTTAACATATTGCTTTGTAATAGAGTTTTTAGGCTCGGTCAGTATTCTTCTTAAAGTTTCTTTATTTAAAGGATTTAAATAAGTTAAAACAGGTAACCTCCCTATCAATTCTGGAATTAATCCAAACGATTTTACATCTTGTGGAGTAATGTATTGCAATAAATTTTCTTCATCATATTCTTCAGTATCACCAGACTTAAATCCTATTGCCTGTGTCTGCAAACGATTGGCTATTTTTCTAGTAATTCCATCAAAAGCACCTCCACAAATAAATAAAATATCTTTAGTATTAATCTTTACCATTTTAGCATCAGGGTGTTTTCTACCACCTTCTGGAGCAACATTAATGATAGAATCTTCTAACAGTTTTAAAAGTGCTTGTTGTGTTCCTTCTTTTATATCTCTTGTTATTGACGGGTTATCTCCTTTTCTCGCAATCTTATCAATCTCATCAATAAATACAATTCCTCGCTCTGTTGCTTCAACATCATAATCTGCAGCTTGCAACAACCTTGACATAATACTTTCAACATCCTCTCCAACATAACCTGCCTCTGTAAACACAGTAGCATCTGCAATACAAAAAGGTACCTGTAAAATCTTAGCAATTGTTCTTGCTAATAATGTCTTTCCTGTACCAGTTTCTCCAACTAGTAAAATGTTAGACTTTTCAATTTCCACTTCTTCATCATCCTCTCCTTTTTGCAACAACCTTTTGTAGTGATTGTAAACAGCTACCGAAAGCACCTTCTTAGCATCATCTTGACCAATAATATATTCATCTAAATGAGACTTAATTTCTCTTGGTTTTAACAATTCTATTTGCTCTGCAATTTCTTTGTTTACCGTACCAGTAGATTCTTCTTTTACAATGTTTTGAGCTTGTGAAATACAATGATTACAAATGTGACCAGTCACTCCCGCAATCATTACTTCTACTTCATTTTTTGCTCGTCCACAAAAGGAACACTTTACTTCATTATTTTCCATAGTACAAAGGTACAAAAAAAGCCAACTAATGTTTTAGTTGGCTTCTCTTATGATACATTAAAGCATTCTATGCTGACACTAACTCTTTGCTTTTTACAATATTTTCAATAAAATTATCAAACAAGTAACGAGAATCGTGAGGTCCTGGTGAAGCTTCCGGATGATATTGAACAGAGAAAATATTTCTATCTTTCATTCTTAACCCAGCTAGAGTGTTATCGTTTAAGTGCTTATGTGTGACAACAATATTGTCATTTCCTTCAGCCGAAGCATAATCAACAACAAATCCATGATTTTGTGATGTGATTTCTCCTTTACCAGTCTCTAAATTAATTACTGGATGATTACACCCTCTATGTCCATTAAACATTTTAGAAGTACTTAAACCTTGAGAAATTGCTAAAACTTGATGACCTAAACATATTCCAAAAACTGGCAATCCAGCTTCTGTAATTTGCTTTACAGTTTCTATTTGTCTTGTCATAACCGAAGGATCACCTGGACCATTAGACAACATAAAGCCATCTGGATTCCATGCTTTCATTTCTTCTACAGAAGCATCCATTGGGAAAACTTTTAAGTAACACCCTCTCTCAGCTAGACATCTTAAAATATTCTTCTTAACCCCTAAGTCTAAAACAGCAACTTTATGCTCAGCATTTTCATCACCGACAAAGTAAGGCTCCTTTGTACAAACTTTAGAGGAAAGTTCTAACCCTTCCATTGACGGTACTTTAGACAATTTCTCCTTTAAAACTTCTACATCAAATATTTCAGAAGAAATAATTGCATTCATTGCACCTTTATCCCTAATATGGCGCACCAACATTCTGGTATCAACATCAGAAATAGCAACTATTTTATGATCTTCAAAATATTGCTGTAAAGATGTATCTGCAGCATCTCTTGAAAACACATCAGAAAATTTTTTACAAACTAATCCTGAAATTTTTACACTATCCGATTCTACCTCTTTTACAGTAGTCCCATAGTTTCCTATATGAGCCGTTGTTGTTGTCATTATCTGACCAAAGTAAGAAGGATCTGTAAAGATTTCCTGATACCCAGTCATTCCTGTATTAAAACAGATTTCTCCAGTTACTGTCCCTTCAATTCCAACAGAAAAAAAAAAAAAAATAGTTTTGAACACTCAAGAGTTGATTCA
>JAQXDJ010000223.1 GCA_029251425.1 Vicingaceae bacterium | reverse complement strand
CATTCATTGTAGCATCAATTTCAGCATCAGCTGCTTCAATCGCTTCAATTTCAAGATTTAATTCATCTAATTTATTTCCTAACTCTTGTGTTTCTTCTATTTGAGCTGCATTGTTTTCTTGAACCTCAGCAGAGTCTCCACAAGACATTACTGTTAAGCCAAAAGCTACAGCAATAATCATCATTTTTGTTTTCATTATTGTATGGTCTTAATTATTAATAAAGGACCAAATTATAGAAAAGTATCGGGATTTATTTAAACAAGATAACACCTATTTGTTATCTAAATAATTAGCTAAATTTTTAAGCTTATCATCCCAGAAGTTTTCATAAAATTTAAGCCAATCACTAACAGTTTTTAAAGACTTTGGATTGGGATAAATCATTTGTTCCCTCCCATTTTTTTTTATCTCGACCAAATTAGCATCAGCTAAAATTTTAATGTGCTTAGTAACCCCTTGACGAGAAATATCAAACTTTGCAGAAATATCAGTTATTGGTAAAGCCACACTGGCCACTACAAGAGCATGTAAAATTTCACGTCTTGTTGGGTCAGCAATTGCTTTAAATATTTTGTCTATTTTTTGTTGCATTATTTTTTTAAATATTCTTGAAGCTGATCAACACAACCTTGCCATCCACCACTAAAACTTTCAAACATTTTTATTGCAGAATCTCCAGAATAATTAGCAATTCCAGAGTGCTCTAAGTACAATTTGGTTCCTTCTCCCTCTTTCTCTAATTTCCATTTAACTTTGGTCACTACATCAGTACCTTCAACAATCCAAGTATAAATTAAGGTATATGGAGTAGCTTCTTTTACTTCTCCAGTAATATTAATACAACCATTTTCTTCACTTGCTGTAAATTGATATTTTGTTCCTGCTTCAGCTTTAAAATCAGCTTTAATAAACCAAGTTGAAATTTCTTCTGCTCTTGAAATTGCATTCCAAACTTTTTCCACCGGATGATTAATCACCTCTTCTCTTGTAATAATGTCTTTCATAATAATAAAATTAAAGTTTAAAATTAGTTTTAGCAACTAGTTGGTTGCAAATATATAAAACAATTTCAATAAGCAACTTTTTAGTTGCTTATTGTTTAAACAAAATTTATTTTATCTTTGATTAAAATCAACAATAATGGCATCAAGAGTTCAAGAATTAAGAAATCAGCATGGAGAACCATCAGAGCGTGCTCAAAAAAAAATAACTGATTATTTAACTGAAGATGTTTCTCAATTTATAATGCAATCTCCTTTTGCTGTTTTATCTACTTCCGATTCAGAGGGTAATTGTGATGCCTCACCTAGAGGAGGAAAACCAGGATTTGTTAAAATAATAGATGACAAAACACTCTTAATGCCAGACATTAGAGGGAATAGACTTTTACAGAGTACTTCAAATATTATATCAAATCCTAAAGCAGGATTAATCTTTTTAGTTCCAGGAAACAACAAATCCGTTAGAGTTAATGGAAGTGTTCAATTTATAGATATAAAAGAAATAAAAAAATTAGGGGCTAACAATGATGTTTTTAATCCTGATGAAACAGCTGAAATGATTCAAGGGTTATTAATTACAGTAAATGAATCTTACAGGCACTGTCCTAGAGCTTTATCTTTTTCTAATTTATGGAATTTGTAAATTATGGATAACAAAAAAAGCGAAGAACTAAGTTCCTCGCTTTGAAATATTTTTGTTTGTACTTTTTTAGAACGTATATCTAATTCCTAAAGCTATTCCCCATCCAAAATCAGACCCCCCAGAAAAGAAATTAAACATCGGTCTTGTATCTAGGCTTATTGCTAGTGGCACATCTGCAGGTCCGTTTAAATTATATTCAACTCCTACCTCTCCTCCAACACCAACAGCTGTTGCATTAGATACTAATAACAATTGAGCTCCAGGTCCTGCATACCAATTAAATCCTTCACTTATTTCATCTAAACTCCATACCCATTGATAAATACCAGCTACACTCATGTAACTACCTCCATTTTGAGAATTTAACCCTAAGTCAAATTCCAATCTATTTGCATCTCCCAATCCGTGTTGATAAGAAGCTTCAAAACCACCTCCATAGTTACCCCCACCTAATCTAACTCCTATTGCATGGTCTTCTACTTGCGCATTTACACTTAACAACATAGCAAATACAGCTATTATTGACATTATTACTTTTTTCATCTTATCTATTTTATTTATATAAACAAATGTAGGTATGATTTAAAACTCGAATTACTGCTATTTTTTAAGATATTAACAAAGCAGTTGTTAATTCAAATCATAATTTTCTTTACTATTTTTGAACTATGAGATACACAACCTTACTATTCATCGCTGTCCTATTTTTTTCTTGTAAAGACTCATCAAAAATTAATAAAAAAGAAGGTGACAACATTAAAACTATCAATTCAAAAACAACTACTTGCCAGTTAATTGAAAAAGAATTTGTAAATAAAATAGGAAAAGATAATGGAGTTAAAGAGCTTTATTTACGTTGCTCTATACAAGATTATTTTATTAAAATTTGCGAAAGCGATGTAACAGCAAACCAACTGAAACTCTACTTAAATAAAGGTATAGAGGTTGAAATGGAAATTAAAGATGGATTGTACGACCAATGCGAAACAAGTTTAAGTAATGTTCAAAGCAGAATGGGAACTTATATCATCATCAAAAAGATAATTGAATAATCACTATTTATTTCTAGCTGCTTCTTTCAACTTTTTAAGGTCTGCTTTAACTTGTTTGCTGTAAGCAATATCATGCATATACTCCCCTTCATCGGTATCATACTTAATAAGAGCTGTAGGAAAATCCAAATCAGAAATATCAACTCCTTTAAATTTTGTTAAACTCATTAAATCTACCTTAAACTCATAAAGATATTTCCCTCCAAATTGAGTTTCTGCTTCAGTAGAAATTTGAATTCTTTCGGTAACAGCTCCTGGCTTTGCAATCTCAACCATGTACTTCATTCCACTAAATAAAATAAACTGAAACTTACTTTTTTTAGTTTTTGCCA
>JAQXDJ010000221.1 GCA_029251425.1 Vicingaceae bacterium | reverse complement strand
CATTGTATCTCTCAATGGGGGTATGACTTTAGACCTTCTTATTTAAACATTGCTAAATTACGTGAAGTAAAGCCAAACATCCCTTTTATTGCACTTACTGCAACGGCAACTCCTGATGTTGTTATTGACATACAAAAGCAACTTCAATTTAAAAAAGAAAATGCACTACAAAAGAGTTTTGAACGCAAAAACCTAGCTTATACCGTTTTAAATGAAGAGGATAAATACAATAGGGTATTAAAAATTCTAAAAAATGTTCCTGGCACTTCTGTAATATATGTTAGAAGCAGAAAAAAAACGAAAGAAATTGCACTGTTTTTAATAAAAAATGGAGTCTCTGCTGATTTTTATCACGCAGGACTGAGTAATGAAGAACGAACTTTAAAACAAAGTAATTGGATTAATAATATTACCCGTGTAATTGTTTCAACCAATGCTTTTGGGATGGGAATAGACAAACCTGATGTGCGTTCTGTAATTCATATAGATTTACCTGACTCTTTAGAAGCATATTTTCAAGAAGCAGGAAGAGGTGGAAGAGATGAGCAAAAAGCTTATGCTGTTTTATTATTTGAAGAAGCAGACAGAATTGATTTAGAACAACGAATTGTAAATAGTTTCCCCGAAATTGATGTTATTAAAAAAGTTTACCAATCGTTGGCTAATTTTTTTCAAATACCTATTGGCTCTGCACTAAATGAAAGTTACTCTTTAAATATTATTGATTTTAGTCAACAATATAATTTAGAAGTTTACACTGTTTACAATTGCTTACGTTTTTTAGAAAAAGAAGGTTATTTAATTTTATCCGAATCAAACCATAATGCTTCACGAATAAAAATTGAAATAAAAAAAGATGACTTATATGAGTTTCAGGTAAAGAAACCAAAGTTTGATTTATTTCTGAAAACAATTTTGAGATCATACACTGGCCTATTTGAAAACTATGCTAAAATTGATGAGTTTGAGATAGCTAAAAGAATGAAAACAACTAAAGACAAAGTTGTTAAAGCATTACAATACCTCAACCATTTAGAAGTAATCAGTTACCTTGAACAAACTAACCAACCACAACTCACCTATTTAACTGAGCGTTTAGATATAAAAGACATTAAAATCTCTGCAAAACACTATCATGATAGAAAAGAGATTGCCATAAAAAAAATGGAAAGTGTTATTTATTTCGCTACTGCAAAACATAAATGTAGAAGTGAAATTCTACTCAATTATTTTGGTGAGAAAGATGTTTTTAGATGTGGTGTTTGTGATGTATGTATTGAACGAAATAAATTGGAATTAAGTGATGTAGAATTTAGTAGTGTTTCTGATCAAATTAAAAAAATTGTAAAATCTGAAGCATTGCCAATTACTCAAGTTGTCAATAAAATTGAAGGAGTTAGAGATGATAAAATCATTAAAGTAATTCAATGGTTAATGGAAAATGAGAAACTAGTTAACAACAAAGAAAATTTATTAGAATGGAAGAAATAATCTGGACAACCAAAGCTTTTAAAAATTTAACCGTAGATGAGTATTTTGAACTCCTACATTTAAGAACAGCTGTTTTTGTTGTAGAGCAAGATTGCCCTTACCAAGAGGTTGATGAAAAAGACAGAGAATCTTTTCATTTAGTAGGAAAAACTGAAAAAGGAGAAGTAATAGCAGTTACTCGAATATTACCAAAAGGAGTTTCTTACAATGAAATTTCTGTAGGAAGAGTTGCGCTAAAAAAAGAATTTAGAGGCAGAGGTATTGCCGATACGCTTATGTTAGAGACCTTTAAATTTATTAAAAGAGAATTTGGCACGGAGTCAATTAGAATTTCTGCTCAAAAATATTTACTTAATTATTATAGTAAACACGGTTTTAAACAAGTTGGTGAAGCCTATTTAGAAGATGACATTCCGCATATAGAAATGCTGAAAAACTAAGTTATCTCTTTTTATTACTTTTCTTTTT
>JAQXDJ010000184.1 GCA_029251425.1 Vicingaceae bacterium | reverse complement strand
GTTCTTTTCCTTGTTCAGATTGCAACTGATCTAAAAGAATGGTTACATCTTCTCTTTCTTCTAAAAAATATTCTAAATACAATGGAGGATTTCCTTTGTGTACTTGAGTATAATTACTTTTTGTAGCTTGTAAAGTTGGTGATAACTGAACAGCATTAATGTTGCCTGGCTCAATTTTAGCCTGCATTAAAAAAGACAGTACTCCGTCTATTTTTTTTGTGATGATTCCTAAAAAGCCTATTTCTGGCTGATTAATAATTGGCTGCGACCACTCAGGAACATTTCCCCAATTTGTTTTCACATTAATTCCTTCAATGGAAAAGAACTTGCCAGAATCGTGCTCTAAATTACCTGTATCATCATTAAACCCCCAGTTCTCCATTTCCGAAAATGGAATTGGAGTGATTTTGTGTTTTACACTCGCTTTCTTTTCTTCTAACCAATTTAAAAATTCATCAGAAGAAATAAAAGGATTATCAAGCGTTAACGCTGATCTTAAAAAACTATGTTCAATACTATTGTTCATCAATTACTTCTTAAATTCTGCATGCACTTTTTTAAGTATTTCAAAAGCGCCTTCTGTTGTAGCCGACTCAGCATAAGTTCTTAATACAGGTTCTGTTCCCGAAGCTCTAATCATAACCCATTCATCATTATCAAAAAAGTATTTGTAGCCATCTACAGTCTCAACTCTTCTTACTTCTAAATCGCCAAACGATGTATATTTTCCTTTCTCGCAATTTGCTACAATAGCTAATTTATCTTCCTCTTTTAAATGCATATCAATGCGCCCATACTTAAACGGACCAACAATTTCATAAACCTCATCAATTAACTCTTCTAACGATTTACCAGATTTAACCATAAATTCCCATAGGGTTAACCCCATCCAAATCCCATCTCTTTCTGGTATAAATGTTTTAATGGCAATACCTCCAGACTCCTCACCTCCCAACAACACATCTTCTTCTAAAAATATTCCTGCAATGTGCTTAAATCCAATTTTCACAATTTCAGAATCTAAACCGTAATGCTCACACATTTTTTTAACCTTTGGTGAAAGTGAGAATGAAATCACAACTTTACCTCCTAACTTTTTCTCTTCTACCAAGTATTTAATTAATAACAATACAATGTGATGAGAATCTACAAACTCACCATTGCTATCATACAACCCTATTCTATCTGCATCTCCATCTGTTGCTAGTCCACAATTAATTTGTCCTTCCGACATTTTAATCATCTCAGAAAACTCTCCACAATTTCGGTGAATTGGCTCTGGAGGTGTTCCGTTAAAACCCGGATTATGTTCACAATGTAGAAAATCAATATCTGGCATTAAGCGTCTCATTACATCTTGCCCTGAGCCATACATGGCATCGTAAGCAAAACACATATCAGAATTACGAATTGCTTCCATATCGAAATTAGCTTCTACATGCTTAACATACATTGTTTCTAAATCAATGTATTCTACCAATCCATTATTAATAAAATCTTCTAACTCCAATCCATTTACATCAACAGTATTGGTATCTGGAATTAAGTCTTCTACTTCTTGAATTTCTTTTGGTAGTAATGGACCTCCAAAACTTCCTTTTAATTTATAACCGTTATAACTTGGCGGATTATGAGATGCTGTAACTACAATTCCTAACGATGCTTTTTGCTCTAATGTTCCCAAAGAAACCATTGGTGTAGAAACAGGCCCTTTTGCCAAGTAAACTTTTATTCCAGCATTGGCAAAAACTTTTGCCGTTGTTTCAGCAAACAACTCTCCCGCAAACCTACAATCATGACCAATAACAACTGAAGGATTGTCAAAATTCTTTTTTAACCACTCTAATGCTCCCGTAGTAACTCTCGCTACATTATCAACAGTAAATTCTTTAGCAATTATTGCTCTCCAACCATCTGTTCCGAATTTTATTTTTGTCATTATTTTCTATTTTTTGAAAGAAGGTAAACTTAAGAATTTATTAATTATTTTTGACCTAAATCAACATCAATTCTTATGACTGAAGCACTAAATAATCATAATTTTTCTGACTACTTTAAGCACTATATTAATTTAGTTAACGACAATGATGATGTAATAACTGCATTGGAACAAACACACAAAAAAACCAATGAATTATTAGACTTAGTAACTGAAGAACAAGGAAATTACGCTTACGCAGAAGGTAAATGGAGCATTAAAGAATTGCTTGTTCATATGATTGATACAGAACGTATTTTTTGTAACCGTGCTTTAAGAATTGCCCGAAACGACAAAACAGATATGCCTGGTTACAACCATGATGCTTATGTTCCTTTTTCTGGAGCTAACGACAGAAAATTATGTGAGATTTGTAAAGAGTTCAATTTGGTGAGACAAGGAACTATTGCTTTATTTAACAGCTTTAGCCCCGAAATGCTTGAAAGAACAGGAACAGCCAACGGAAACCCTTTTAGCGTTTTAGCTATTGGTTATATTATTTCTGGACACGAAATACACCACACCAATGTGATGGATGAAAGGTATCTATAGAGTTTACGATTCGCTCTGTTGAGGAATAGTAAATTCATAATTAAATGGCTCTATCTTTTGTCTCATTTCAAAATTACTTTTGAAATATCTTGACGCCCCGTAGATACTACTCCTATATGATTCAATACCATTATGGTGATATATATTAATATTATTACAATCACCATGCGTAAAAACTTCTTTTAACAAAGTTCTATCTGATATTCCACAGGAATGACCAATAACATCAATAATAAATTCACCTTGTCCTAATTCGAACTTTAATTTTTCGTAATTATATGTCTCTAAGTACTTAAGTGACTTCACATTAATTAACATTTCATCTACATTTGCCTCTACAATCCTAGAATATAATGAATGATTTTCATCTCCAACACCAAAAATGATTGGATTTGATCCTGAATTTAATTGTCCATGAATATCAATCCTTTTAATAGAATTCAGACCCTCTAGATACTGCACATAGGTATCAGTATAATTAAAATTTAAAATCTTAGTTTCAGCATAAGCATCTTTTTTGAAAATATTTTCCATATCCTCTATAAAAGAAGGCCTCTCAACTGCTACTTTTAAATATTTCTCAAGCTCTTTAGTTAAAAATGACAAATCCTTATTCAACATTTCGATTTGCTTTAAATCTCCATCCCGAAACGTCAATCCAGTCTTATTCTTTTCAAAGCTTTTCAACAAAGTATAATAAGTCTCTTCGACATCTACCCAATTTTTTATTGACAAATCACTGTATAACTTTGAAATAAGACTAGAAACAATCATTATCCTAAAATAACCCTGATTAGAATTTATAAATTTTTTCAATTCTTCAAACTCATTATACTCCTCTTTTTCTAATTTATCCTCTAATTCTGAAATAGCATTTGAAATTCCCAAATAATAAGTCTGATTCTTAATAGCTTCAAAATAAAAATAGTGTTTAGCCTTTTTTTGGTCATGTGTTTTACTCTTTAATTCATCCCTGAAAACAAGTAATTCCTTAAAAAGGATATGAAATAAAAAATGCTGATAACCTGTCTTATAACCATGTGCTAAGTCAAATCCGTTACCTATAATTATCAATCTATTCATATCTTTTTCATAAAATAAAAATTAATAAATCTTCCTCTTATTCAACTCTCTTTGATATTTACGGGCGTAAACTAAATGTTGGTTGTAGTTTTTAGCAAAATTGTGGTAGCCGCTAAAATCTTCTTTAGCACACATAAAAATGTAATTGTGGCTTTCGTAATTTAATACGGCATCTAAACTTTTAATGTTAGGCAAATTAATTGGCCCCGGAGGTAAACCTTTGTATTTATAA
>JAQXDJ010000183.1 GCA_029251425.1 Vicingaceae bacterium | reverse complement strand
GAAAATAATAAAATTTAAAATGAAGAACAGGATCAAATATATTCTCTGTAATAAAGTCAGTTTTAATAAACCATAGTGTTTGAGCAAACAATACTAAGCCAAGAAGCATTCTGAATAGCCCTAGACTTGCAGAACTTTTCTCTTCAAAAAGAGACTTTTTAAAACTGTCTATAAATTCTATATTCATCTTTTAATTAAATGTAGTTTAAAACTACAAATTTTTAAATAATTATATACAACCCTCATAATTCAGATAAGATTAACCGACTCTTATCATAATCAATTACAGCCTTATAATCTGCTAAAATATCACTTCCTAAAACACCATCAATAGGGTCAAGCTCTAAACTTTCGTAAGAATGATTGACATGCGTTAAATCCAATACAGCAGCATTATAGTCCTCTATAATAATAGTTCCTAATTTAACCTCTTCCAATACGACTTGCTTACTTTCCATAGAATTAGTTCCTAAACCTGTAGATAAGCGATCCTATTCTTCAATACTGTCTTCAGCTACAAATTCAGTAATCCTATTTTCATCCAAAACAGTTCGTGAAGCACCCGTATCTAAAATCAAATTGGCAGGCTTCCCATTTATTACAATCTCTACTTTTAAATGATACCCATCATCTTCAATTGGAAATATTTCTATTGGAAGTATTGTTTTCATAAACGTTATTAAATAAAAAATGCCAGAACAAGTCTGGCATTTAATGTGTTGAGCGAGAGACGGGGCTCAAACCCGCGACCCTCAGCTTGGAAGGCTGACGCTCTATCAACTGAGCTACTCTCGCTAAAGTTTTGCAAACATAATAATTTATGCAATAACTCCTTCTAAAAGTGCATTAGTTTTTTTTACTCCTGCTGCACTTTCTTGTAATTTTGCTTTTTCAGCATCAGTTAAACTGATTTCAACAATTTTTTCAATTCCGTTTTTTCCTAAAATACAAGGAACTCCAATCGATAAATCGCTTAATCCATATTCACCATCTAATAATGCTGAACAAGGGAACATTTTTTGTGAATCTTGAGCAATTGCTTGTACCATTGACGATACTGCTGCTCCTGGAGCGTACCAAGCACTAGTTCCTAATAAACCAGTTAATGTAGCACCACCAACTTTAGTAGCTTCAACAACTTCACTCATTCTTTCTTCAGTTAAGAATTCAGAAACTCTAACACTATTTCTAGTTGCTTGTCCAATTAATGGAACCATACCAACATCACTATGCCCACCTATTACCATTCCATCAATATCTGATGCAGGACAGCCAACAGCTTCACTTAATCTATATTTAAAACGAGCGCTATCTAAAGCTCCTCCCATTCCTATTACTCTATTTTTTGGTAAACCTGTAGCTTTATGCGCTAAATAAGCCATTGTATCCATTGGGTTACTCACTACAATTAAAATTACATTTGGAGAATGCTTTAATAAGTTTTCACTTACCATTTTCACAATCCCAGCATTAATTCCAATTAACTCTTCACGAGTCATTCCTGGCTTACGAGGAATACCACTTGTAATTACCGCAACATCACTTCCTGCTGTTTTAGTATAATCATTTGTAGTTCCTGTAATTTTAGTATCGAAACCATTTAAAGATGCACATTGCATTAAATCCATTGCTTTACCTTCAGCAAAACCTTCTTTAATATCAATTAATACAACTTCCGCTGCAAAATCTTTAATTGCAATGTATTCAGCACAACTTGCACCTACTGCTCCTGCTCCTACTACTGTAACTTTCATAAGTATATTTTTAATTTTTTAAGATTGAATTTTAGGTTTACGAAAGTAGGTAAAGAATCTAAATTACGCAAGGGATTAAACCATGATAATTAACATAAAATTTAGTACTCTATATACCCTATAAAATCCAATCATTTTTTTATTTTTGTCCGACTTTAAAAAGTACCAAGAAACGAGCAGAAGGTAAATTCGCTTAGCTGTGAATTATTAATTTGCGAGTTCCGTGTAACACACGGAGAATATAAATAAAAACAAATGAAAGATTTACTAGATAAGTTTGAAAATAAAACTCCAGAAATTGTATTTGAATGGAATGATGCTGAAACAGAAGCACAAGGATGGGTTGTAATAAACTCACTTAGAGGTGGCGCTGCAGGTGGTGGAACAAGAATGAGAGTTGGTTTAGACAAACACGAAGTTACTTCATTGGCAAAAACAATGGAAGTTAAATTTACCGTTTCTGGTCCCGCAATTGGTGGAGCAAAATCGGGTATAAATTTCGACCCTAATGATCCAAGAAAAAAAGGCGTTTTACAAAGATGGTATGCTGCAGTTACTCCACTACTAAAACATTACTACGGTACTGGTGGAGATTTAAATGTTGATGAAATACATGAAGTAATTCCAATGACAGAAGATTGTGGTGTTTGGCATCCACAAGAAGGTGTTTTTAATGGGCACTTCCAACCAAGAGAAGCACAAAAAATTAATAGAATTGGACAATTAAGACAAGGTGTTTTAAAAGTTATTGAAGATGATAACTTAAGTCCTGATGTTAATAGAAAATACGTTGTAGCAGATATGATAACTGGATATGGTGTTGCTGAATCAGTAAAACATTATTATTCAGTTTATGGTGGAGAACTAAAAGGAAAGCGTGTAATTATACAAGGCTGGGGAAATGTTGGAGCTGCAGGAGCTTATTATTTAGCACAAGAAGGTGCAATTATCGTTGGAATTATTGATAGAGTTGGCGGACTAATTAAAGAAGAAGGTTTTTCTTACGAAGAAATTACAGCCTTATTTAATGCAAAAGACGGAAATAAATTGAGAGCCGATAATATGCTTTCTTTTGATGAGGTAAATGCTAAAATTTGGGACATTAAAGCAGAAGTATTTTTACCTTGTGCCGCATCTCGTTTAATTACCCAAGACCAAGTTGAAAGAATGATTGCTGCAGGAATGGAAGTTATTGCAGCTGGAGCAAACGTTCCTTTTGCTGATCCAGAAATTTTCTTTGGTTCAATTGCAGATTTTACCGACAATAACATTAGTGTAATTCCTGATTTTATTTCGAACTGCGGTATGGCAAGAGTATTTGGATATTTAATGAGTTCTGATTTAGATCAATTAGAAGATACTGCCATTTTTGAAGATACTTCTAACATTATTAAAGAAGCATTAATAAAAGCTCACGCTAAAAACTCAGATAAAAAACATATTGCAAAAACTGCATTTGAAATTGCACTAAAACAACTGGTTTAATAGTAAAAGGAACGTT
>JAQXDJ010000175.1 GCA_029251425.1 Vicingaceae bacterium | reverse complement strand
AATAAGTCTTCATTACGAGTAATTTCTACATTTAAATAGTTTAACCCATCTGTGTGTTCATATTTTAAGAAATTACCTGTTAAAACTATATCTTCATTAGAGTATGAGCCATCATAACTAGTACCGTCATTAATATCTCCAGTAATTTGCGTGTTTTGATCTTGAACCATTACATACTTCATGTGGTCAACACCAAAAGAAATATCGTATTTATCATTAATAAAATATCCTAATCTAAAGTTAGTTTGAGGAATAGTTATAGTACTTGGATTAAAATAGAGACCAGGACTAAATGGAGACTGTCTGTCTTTTGCTTGAACGTTATTTAGCGTAAAATCATAATTATTACCAGTAAAATGAATATCAGAATTAGAATACCATCCACGATTCCAACCCCAAAAAGCATACATTTTTCCTTTATTGGAAGTTTCTTTAATTTCAGGAACAGCTTTTCTTGAAAAAGATTGAATTGAAATTAGGCAAGCTAATAAAGGAAGTATGTAAAATCGTTTATTCATTTCAATTGTTTGTGCAAGAGTACGTTTATTTTCTAAACTGTAAAATGATTTTGCTTAGCTTTTAAAGGTTGATAATAGCTCTTTCGCAGCTTTAAAAGGACTTATCTTTCCTTCGGAAACATTGGCTTCTAATTTTATTAATAGTTCTTTTACTTTATCATCATTGTAAAATTGATTCATTAATGAGGAATTGATGGTATGTTCTAACCAAAATTTTGCTTGCCCTTTTCTGTTTTCAATAAATGAATTATTAAGTTTTGTTTGATTGATAAATGATTCAACTATTGCCCAAACATTATCAATGTTTTTATCTTCTATTGCAGAACATAATTCAACTTTTGGAATCCATTCGTTGGAGTTAGCTGGGAAAAGATGTAGCGCATTTTTATATTCTCTAACAGCCATTTTTGCATTATTAATGTTGTCATGATCTGCTTTATTAATGATAACTGCATCTGCAATTTCCATTATACCTCTTTTAATTCCTTGTAACTCATCACCAGCACCTGCCAACATTAATAATAAAAAGAAGTCAACCATCGATTTAACTTCAATTTCTGATTGACCAACCCCAACAGTTTCTATCAAAATAGTGTCATAACCTGCGGCTTCACATAAGACTGTAGTTTCTCTTGTCGCTTTTGCAACACCACCTAAAGTTCCAGAAGAGGGCGAAGGGCGAATAAAAGCATTTTCGTTAACTGAAAGCTTGTTCATTCGAGTTTTATCCCCTAAAATACTTCCTTGGTTTTTCTTACTACTTGGATCTATAGCTAAAACAGCTACTTTTTTACTTTTTTGATCAATTAAATAAGATCCTAAAGCCTCTATGAAAGTACTTTTTCCAACACCTGGAACACCTGTTACACCTATTCGCACAGAATTACCGGAATAAGGTAGGCATAGCTCAATTAGCTCTTCAGCTATTTTTTGATGTTTAAGATTGCTGCTTTCAGTGAGGGTAATAGCTTTACTTAAAATTGCTCTATTACCTTTTTTAATGCCATCAAAATAATCGTTTGCGGACAAAGATTTTTTCTGTTTGAGTTTTATTTTATTGATGTTTTTCACAGTAATTAATTAGAATAAAAGTAACAATTTTAAGTTTATTCCGTTATAGATAATAGGCAAAATTACCTATCGCCAAACCTAATATACAAATACCATGGATGCCGCTATTATTACAGGGATTGCTACTGCTATTTTTTTAATTGGACTTTTAGTTTGGGTTTACTCAAT
>JAQXDJ010000174.1 GCA_029251425.1 Vicingaceae bacterium | reverse complement strand
CCATCATCAGTATGTAAATACATATTGCTGGGCGATTTGTGATGTAGTTAAAATATAACTTATATTAATGACCCAGCTTTGAGAAATCAAATCTGGGTTTTTTATTTTACAATGAATTTAAATATTTTTAAAACATATCATAATTCTTTTAAAGGATTATCAGTACAAATTTGGTGGCTCTCTTTAATTACTTTAATTAATAGAGCTGGTACTATGGTTGTACCTTTTTTATCACTTTACCTTATAGAAGATTTAGGATTTACGTTGAGCGATGTGGGTTGGATAATGTCGGCATTTGGATTAGGTTCTGTTTGCGGATCTTGGTTAGGAGGTAAGTTAACAAATAAGCTAGGCTTCTATAAAGTAATGTTTTGGAGTTTATTTATTTCAGGTTTACTTTTTATTGGTTTACAATTTGTTCATTCGTTTATAGGTTTATGTATTGGAGTGTTTTTTTTACTTTTAGTAGCAGATACTTTTAGACCAGCTCTTTTTGTTGCTGTTGCAACATATTCTAAACCTGAGAATAGAACTCGATCAATTACTTTAATAAGATTGGCAATAAATCTTGGTTTTTCATTAGGTCCTGCTGCAGGTGGCGCAATAATTTTTGCAATGAGTTATGCTGGATTATTTTGGATAGATGGTATTACTTGTATTTCTGCAGGTTTATTGTTTATCTATTTATTAAATGAGCGTAAAAAAGGAAATGAGTTAAAAGAAGATCAAGTAGGAACAAGGAAATCTCCTTATAAGGATAAAGTTTATTTAGTTTTTTTAGCAGCTTTGTTGTTAATTGGATTCACTTTTCTACAATACTTTTCAACTATTCCTTTGTATTATAGTGAGGTTCATCAATTGTCAGAAAAAGAAATAGGGTGGTTAATGTCGTTAAATGGAGTAGTCATTTTTTTAATAGAAATGCCGCTAGTTGCATTTTTTGAAAATGAACGTTTTTCTAAATATCGAATTCTGATAATAAGTACATTATTGTTTGCGATTAGTTTTTTTGTGCTGAATATGAGTAGTTGGTTTGGAGTACTTGTTTTCGGAATGGTATTTATGACTGTAGGTGAAATGCTAAATTTTCCTTTTTTAAATGCATTTGCAATGGAAAGAGCTGAAAAAAATAATAATCAAGCGGAGTATATGGCTTTATTTACAATGGCTTTTTCGGTGTCTCATATATTCGGACACAATTCTGGAATGCAATTAATAGCTATGTATGGTTATGAATTTACTTGGTATTTAATGGGTGGGCTATTAACATTGTCTATATTTCTTTTCCTTTGGTTAAAGAAAATTGTAAATAAAGAAAAGAAATAATTACTTCAGAATTCTAAATATTTTTTGTTCTAGTTGTTCAGGAAGATAAAAAACGGAGACTTCTAATTTATGTTCTTTATAGTTGATTCGGACAAAACCCTCAGAATTTTCAATTTCTTTTTTTACAGGTTTTAATGCTCTTTCAATACTAGTTCTAATACTACTCACAAATGATTTTTGTATCGTATCAGTTATTTCATGAAAAACAATA
>JAQXDJ010000169.1 GCA_029251425.1 Vicingaceae bacterium | reverse complement strand
ACATCCTTATGCTTATTCAATACTCTTCTTATTGTAAAATCTCCTAACCCATAAACCAATGTTGGGTCTGATTGCAACAACATCCCTATTCTTAATCGGTTAATATACAACCCTGCCACTTTTGGTCGTTCATCTGCATGCACTGTTTGCTCAGCCTGAACTATGGAAGCTAAAATAGCCACTTCAGATTGAGACAGGTTTAATTTCTTGGCTTTGGCTTTTCTATCTGCTGTCCAAAACTTTTTATACTCTTTGGCCATTCTTGTAATTGCATCTTCTGCAGTTGTTGCCCAATTAAACTGGTAAGTATTCGGTAAAAACAACGTTAAAATGGTAGTCGTATTAAAACCATATTTCCCAACAAACTCCTTATCGTTAATTAGTGACAATACCTCTAAACTATCACATTCTAAATTCTTTGCAATCTTTCCCGCTAAATCTTCTTTAGTTCTTACATTATTAAAAGTTACTTTAACGGGTACTGTTTCTCCTGAGCGAAACAAGTCAACCAATTCATTATTACTCATTCCTTCTTCCAACAGATATCTTCCTGAGTGAATGTTATTTTTAAACCCGGCTTTTTTTTCAGCTACAAATTCAAAAGACTCTCTGTTAATGATATATCCTTTTTCATATAAATTATGGACTATATCATCAAACCCATAATCTGAATGCACATAAAAATATTTATCGGTAGCGTTTTTTAATGTTACATTGGGTTGATATACTTGTTGATAAATATCGTAAGCAATATAGGCTCCAACAAACACAACAATTAAGAATATGGATATGATTATTTTTTTTAGCATTTAATTTTGTTTTTTTACACTTCGACTCCGCTCAGTGTGACAAAAGATTTAATTCATAATAATTAACAAGTTCCTCTTCTAATAAGCGTTCTTCAATAAATTGAAAACCAAACTTTTCAAATAAACGAATACTTGTGGAATTGTCTTTTTGGATATTACAGAAAAGATTAACAAGCTTTAGTTCATTTCTACAAAACTCAACCATTAGCATTAATGTCTCTGTTGCAAAACCTTTATTACGAAAAGGAGTCTCTGCAATTAAAACACCTATACCAACTGCTTTTTTAGCTGCATCAAACTCAAACAAATCTATTGTACCTATTGGTTTTCCAGAATCATTTAAACAAATTACATAGCGAATTTGCTTATCCTGAATTAAGTCGTGTTTTGAGTTTACAAAAACTTCAATTTCAGCCTTTGCAAATAACTTTCTAGTACCACTTACTTTCCAGTTATTTTGATCGTTTTCCCATTTCAACATCACATCAACATCAGTTGAGTGAAGTTCTCTTAGAAAGATATTTGAACCGCTTAACACGATATTTTTTCTTTTCTACCTAAAGCTGCAATACAATCTTGAATATCTGCTTGCGAGTATTTAATTAGTTTAAAAACGTTGTTCTTAATTTTAGGCTGAAGGTTTAATTCATAAACCCCAGCAACCAAATTCTCCCCCTCTAAAATTGGTAATAAATCAAATAAAAATGTTGCTTGTGCTAAGTTGATGTTTTTCCACTCTTGTAAAAAATCTTTTACTGGAGCCAAACAACTTGTGTCAGCCGTTACTTTCCAGTATTTTTTCACTTTTTCAAGAATAATTTCATTTGTTGTCAAATCAGAACCTTTCAACTCAACAAACAAAACTTCCATTTTTCTTTTAACTGATGTTTTATAAAAATCGGCAACTTTCAAATTTGTATTTGGACCAACAGAAGTTATATCATACAGCAACCCATTAGTAATTACTCCAATATGGGGTGGTATTCGAGAAGCTCTATAAATAAAAATAAAAGTTCCTTTTTGAAGCTTTTCTTCAGTTATTGTAGCTGTTATATTTATTGGATAGTTGTTCATTATTATAAAAAGATCCCCAGTCAAGCTGAGGATGACGTTATAGTTCGATATTTCCTTTAAAAACAGATTTAGCAGGACCAATTAACCAAATATCACTAAACACATTTCCGTTACGCTTAAAACCTACTTTTAAATTACCACCAACAGCATTTACATTAATAACGCCTGCAGCTAATTTATTTTTATCTGCTAAACCTAATGCTGCTGCCGTTACACCTGTACCGCACGAAAGTGTTTCAGCCTCAACACCTCTTTCATAAGTTCTTATAGTTAATTCGTTATCTGCATAATTCACAAAATTTACATTTGTTCCTTCTACTTTAAATCTTTCATTGTAACGAATTGCTGCTCCAGCTTCTTTTACATTTGTTGCTGCAACATCTTCAACTTCTACTATATAATGTGGAGAACCTGTATTAATAAAGTAATGATCTTCTTCTTTTTCAATACTCTCAACATCGTGCATTTTTAATGACACTTCTCCTTCTTCATTAATCCACGCTTCATGTTCTCCATCCGTAGATAAAAACATAGCTTGTTTATCTATAATTCCTAAATGCTTTGCAAAAGCAACAACACACCTACTTCCATTTCCACAAAAACTCTGAGAACCATCTGCATTAAAGTAAATCATATTGAAATCTAAATCTTCTAAATTTTCAATTAAAATTAACCCATCTGCCCCAACACCAAAACGTCTATCACATAGGTTCTGAATAACCTTAACATTATTTTTATCAAATACATTGTTACGATTATCAATCATAACAAAATCATTACCTGTGCCCTGATATTTATAGAATTCAATTTGCATAAAGCAAAATTACTCCTCTTTAAACTTTCTATTCGATTTTTTTTGAGAATGTTTCTTTTTACTGTCCAATCGTTTTCTTACTGAAGATCTGGTTGGTCTGGTTGGTCTCCTCTTTTTAACTGGTGTTAAGGCAGTTTTAATTAAATTGATAAAACGCTCAAAGACAATTTCTTTATTGGTTAATTGACTTCTAGTTTCATCACATTTTAAACTTAAAACCCCTTCTTGAGAAATTTTATTAGCCAATTTTTCTTTGATTATAGTTTTTCGCCTTTCGGTTAAAACTGCTGAAGCATCCACATCAAACATTAACTCCACCTTAGTAGAAACCTTATTAACATTTTGTCCACCAGCACC
>JAQXDJ010000161.1 GCA_029251425.1 Vicingaceae bacterium | reverse complement strand
GAAAATACTTCTAACAATTTATTTTTTATTGGAATAAAAACGGCTATCACAAACCGTTATTTTGATTTTTAAAAAAGAATTAAATATGCCAAAATTGCTAAAGCTAACACGTAAATAATTACACGTTTATTCATTTGCCCACCAGTACGGTTTCGACTATAACTTTCACCCCAATTTTCTCTTAAATTAGATTTAAATTCTTCTGAATTTCTTTCTTCACTAGCTGGAGCACTATTCACTTCTCTGTTTATCCTATCGTAACGCTTTTGTAATTTTTCTTTTCGCTCATTATAATAACGAGGTTCAAAATAAAATTTGTCTGGTTTTTTAGACCTGAAACCAAATAGTGACGGTATTTTAGGAGCTTCCATAATTCAAATTTACAATAAAATAACGAAAACCATCCTCATATATTATTTCACTAAATTTGTTGTAATGGATTATAGAAAAGAGTTAGCTCAAGGACAATCGAAAACATTAACTACAGCAATAGTTAATGAGGTTGCTAATTCTCAAAAAAAAATGGACGAGCTAATGCAATGTTTTGTTGATGGACCTTTAAGAATAACACAATGTGCAGCTTGGTCAATGTCTGATATTGCTAAAAAACACCCTAAACTTTTATTTAAATACTACCCTCTTTTAATTGATTTATTAAATCAACCTAATAAGCATAATGCAATCAACAGAAACATTTTAAGGGCATTTCAATTTGTAGAAATTCCAGAGGAGCACGAAGGGAATGTTTTAGATATTAGTTTTAAATTGCTAAATTCATCTTCAGAACCAGTTGCTGTAAAAGCATTTAGCATGACTGTAATTTATAACCTCACTAAAAAGTATCCGGAAATAAAACAAGAATTAAAAGCAAGTATAGAAGCTTTAATTCCAAATGGTAGTGCTGGAATAAAAAGTAGAGGAGGAAAAATTCTAAAAGCAATCCAATAATAAAACTGCTCTATCATTTTTTCGACAGTTTTCATCGCTTCAAATTTTGTATTTTTGTTTGACTATTTAAAACACGTATGAATATAGGTATTGTTTGTTATCCAACATTTGGAGGGAGTGGAGTTGTTGCTACAGAACTTGGAAAAGCATTGGCTTCAAAAGGTCATAAAGTTCATTTTATCACCTACCAGCAACCTGTCCGATTAGATTTGTTTTCAGAAAACATTTACTATCACGAAGTAAAAGTTTCAGACTACCCGTTGTTTGATTATCAACCTTACGAATTAGTTTTAACAAGTAAATTGGTTGATGTTGTAAAGTTTGAAAAACTAGATATTTTACATGTACACTATGCCATTCCACATGCTTCGGCAGCTTATATGGCGCAACATATTTTAAAATCGGAAGGAATTGACATTCCATTTATCACAACATTACACGGAACGGATATTACTTTAGTTGGTAAAGATTCTTCATTTGCACCAGTAATTACATTTGCCATTAATGAGTCAAATGCTGTTACAGCTGTTTCTGAAAGCTTAAAGCAGGATACATTAGAACATTTTAATATCAAACGAAAAATTGAGGTTATTCCTAACTTTATTTGTTTAGAGCAGTATAATTTAAATGTAAGTATTAAAGAATTAAGAGATTCTTTTGCTCCTAACAATGAAAAGGTTTTAGTTCACGTTTCTAATTTTAGAAAAGTTAAAAGAACGCAAGATGTTATCCATATTTTTGATATTGTTAGAAAGCAACTTCCTGCTAAATTATTAATGGTTGGAGATGGTCCTGAAAGACATCATTTAGAAGAACTTTGTAGAGAACTAGGCGCCTGTGATTTAGTAAAATTCGTTGGAAAAGTAAAAGATACAGAACGTATCTTAGCTGCTTCTGATGTGTTTATTTTACCATCAGAATCAGAAAGTTTTGGTTTAGCTGCACTAGAGGCTATGGCAGCAAAAACACCTGTTATATCTACAAATACTGGAGGAATACCTGAAGTAAATGAGCATGGTATTTCTGGTTTTTTAAGTAATGTTGGTGACGTTGAAGACATGGCAACTAACACATTAAAAATTCTTGAAAACGATACAACGCTCGAAAAATTTAAAGCAGGAGCCTATCAACAGGCTAAAAAATTTGACATCAATACTATTCTTCCAGTTTATGAGAATTTGTACAAAAGCGTAATTAAATAACTGTACAATTAGTTTATCTTTGACTTAAGAAATTCGCATTATGTCAAAATTATACCTTATCCCTACTCCAATTGGAAACTTAGAAGACATTACTTTACGTTCTTTAAGAATTTTAAAAGAAGTTGATATAATTTTAGCTGAAGACACCAGAACTTCTTCTAAATTATTGAAGCATTATGACATTTCTAAGAAGTTGGTAGCACACCATCAGCATAATGAACATAAATCTTTAGAACGAATAATTGAGTCTCTTAAAGCTGGTGAAACAATGGCGTTAATTAGTGATGCTGGGACCCCAGCTATTTCTGATCCTGGGTTTTTATTAGCTAGAGAGTGTATAAAAAATGATATTGAAATAGAATGTTTACCTGGAGCAACTGCTTTTGTTCCAGCTTTAGTTAACTCTGGTTTTCCTTCAGATAAATTTGTTTTTGAAGGGTTTTTACCTCACAAAAAAGGAAGACAAACTCGATTAAAGTTATTGGCTGAAGAAACCAGAACCATTATCTTTTACGAATCGCCACACCGCTTAATAAAATCTTTAAAACAGTTTGCTGAATATTTTGGGGAAGACAGACAAGCGTCAGTATCAAGAGAGCTCACTAAAATGCACGAAGAAACCATTCGGGGTAATGTTGTTGAGCTCGTAGCTTATTACGAAACACACACCTTAAAAGGTGAAATAGTAGTAATTGTTGAAGGGGCAAAGAAGTAAATTATTTCTCTACTTTCTTTCCATCTTTAAAATACATTACCTGTTTAACTTTTCCTGCCTGTTTTTCATAAAACACCCACTTACCATTTGGTCGGTTATTTTTGAAATTCTTTTCGCTTTCTAAAGTTCCAATCGCGTACCAAGATGTTACTTTCCCCTCTTGTTTTCCTTTTACAAAAGTTTGCTCATACATCTTTTTACCATCATCATAGTAATAGATCCATTTACCGTCTTGTTCATTATTTTTAAAAGCTCCTTCATCTTTTGGCTGTCCGTTTTCATACCACGAAAAATGAGGTCCTTCTTGAACAGAAACTAATCGACTCTTTGTAAACTCAGCATACTTTTTAGAAGCTTCTTTTAAATAGCTCTTTTTCTCTTCCGTCTTCACCAAATACGCATCCATCAACTCTTGCTGACCAGTTAAATACCAATGTTCCCACAAACCATCTTTTAACCCTTGATTATAAAACCCTTTATAATCTTGCTGCCCATTTTCAAACCAACCATTCCACTCTCCATCAACTAGTCCTCCTGTAAAATTTCCCACATCTTTTTTAGCCCCACTATCATACCAAGATTTCCATTCCCCCTCTTCTCTTCCATTCTTGTATTGACCTTGCATTATCAATTGTTTATTTTCACTAAAATAACTCCAAAGTCCATTTTTTTGATCTTCTAAATAATTTCCTTTTTTCCATACTTCTTTATTTAAATACCAAAAAGTCCATTCTCCATTGCGTTTGTCATTTTTATAAATCCCTTCATAACTTTTATTGCCTGTACTATCAGAATAAAACGTCCATAACCCATCTCTTAATCCTGCAACAAAACTTCCTTCAAAATCTTTATTTCCATTGGCTAACCAAAATATCCATTTGCTACTTTTTTGAGCATCCTTATAGTTTCCTTCAACACTAACACCACCATCTTTAAACCATTCTTTCATTTCTCCATTTTCTTTCCCATTGGTGTAAGTCATTTCTTTCAACTTCTTCCCATCTTCATAAAAATAAGTCCAAACACCTTCTTTTTTACCACCTTGTACTGTTCCTTTTAATTTTGGTTGAGATAAACCTTGCCAATAATAAACCCAACTTCCATCCATCACACCTTCTCTGTAATTTCCTTTAGAAATCAAATTCTTTTGAGTATCGTATTCCAACCATTCTCCAGATCTTCTACCTGATTTATAATCTCCTTGAAACTGTATTTCTCCATTATTATGATATGATTTATAACTTCCATTTCCATCAACAATTAATTTTTCTCCTTTTTCAGAAAAATAACTGTACAAATACATTGTGCCATTTTTAATTGTTCTCGCACTTTTTAATTGCCCATTATCATACCATGAATGCCAAGCTCCAAATCGTTCATCTTTTTTAAAGTTACCTTCTTCTTTTTTATTTCCTGAAGGATAAAAGAAAGTCCACAAACTATCTTGATATCCATTTTTATTATAACCAATCATTTCTAATTGACCTGAGGCATACCAGATTTTACAAACCCCTTCTTTTTTTGCTCTAATAAAAAAGCCTTCTTCTCGTTTTTTCCCCTGCTCATTATAGTTGGTATATTTCCCATCAAATAAACCATCTTTATAGGTAACCTCTTGCTGAATTACGCCATCTTTACTCCAAAAAGTCCATTTGCCTTGTTCTAACGCATCTTTAACTATACCTTCTGCTTTCTTTTTGCCATTAGTCCATTTATAAGTATGCAACTGAGCAAACGCTGTTGTATTAATTAATAGTAATAATGTTAGAATTCTAATATTCATACCCATATTTTTAAATTGAAATGTAAAGTTATTTGTAAAATAAGCTCATTAAAGAAAATTTCGAAAATGATGTAAACATATTATTGTGAGCTATAAACAAAAAAAGTCCAAACAAATTGTTTGGACTTTTTTAATATTATATTTTATTGAATTTACGACCCCATTACTCCACCAGCAACAATTTTTTGTGTTGGGTTTGTAATTAAAACTGGAATTTCAGCATCATTCGCAATAACTTCTTGCTCATCACTACCAAAAAAGTCTGGCAATAAAGCACCTTCTCTTGTATTTACAATTGCAACCATATCAGCATTAATTCTTGCTGCATACTTAATTAATTGTTTTTTAAATCCACCACTACTATCTGCGTTTTCCATGCTATAGCTTATAGATCTTTCTGCAAAATAGTTTTTAGCAAACCTTAATTCTTGATCTAATTTTGTTTGTAAAAAACTATCAGATTCTTTTGCTGCAAAAATGTGAATCTTGCTATTAAAATGTTGGGCAATACTAGCAGCAATTGTTAACTTTTGTTTTGTAACATCAGAATAATCAATTGGTACAACTATATCATCATAAACATCAGTATCGCTTGGTCCTTTTTCTTGAACAATTATAAACGGGACTTTAGAATGAGAAATAACTTTTAAAGCATGACTTCCCATAATTTTCTGCATTCCTTTTGCACCATGAGTTCCCATTACAATATAACCAGCACCAATTTCTGAAGCCACATCTCCTATATCTTCAAAAATATTTCCAATTCTTACAATAGAATGAGTATTTATTCCATATTTATTGTCTGAATCAGCAACAATTGCGTTTAACTTTTCTTGAACAGCATCAACTTCTTTCGCTTTTGATACTACATGCAAAAGGTAAACCTCTCCGTTAAAGGATTTAGCTAGTTTTGAAGCGTGTTCAACAGCACAATCTGCTACACCTGTAAAATCGTGTGGTACTAATACTTTATATACTTCCTTGTCCATAAACTAAATTTTAATTTGTTTAAAGTTATTTTATTTTTCTTTTATTTCAAATGTTTCCATAAACTTTGTAGTAAAGTTTCCTTTTCTAAAGTTTTCATCTTTCAATAATTGCTGATGAAATGGAATTGTTGTTTTTATCCCCTCAATAATATACTCATCTAAAGCTCTTTCCATTTTCATCAAGGCTTCTTCTCTTGTTTGAGCCACTACAATAAGCTTAGATATCATTGAATCATAATAAGGAGGAATAGCATAGTTAGCATAAACATGTGTGTCTATTCTGATACCGTGTCCACCCGGCTCATGATAAGTAGTAATCTTTCCAGGGCTTGGTCTAAATCCATTGAACGGATCTTCTGCATTTATTCTACATTGTATAGAATGCATTTGAGGTTCATAGTTTTTACCACTTAATCGCTCTCCAGCTGCTAATTTGATTTGTTCTTTAATCAAATCAAAATTAATAACCTCTTCAGTAATTGTATGTTCTACCTGAATACGAGTGTTCATTTCCATAAAATAGAAGTCTCTATTTTTATCCACTAAAAACTCAACAGTTCCTACACCTTCATACTTTACCGCTTTAGCAGCTTTAACAGAAGCATCTCCCATTCTTTTACGCAATTCTTTTGTCATAAAAGGAGAAGGAGTTTCTTCAACTAATTTCTGATGTCTTCTCTGAATTGAACAATCCCTTTCTGACATATGACAAGCATCACCAAACTTATCTCCAGCTATTTGAATTTCAATATGACGAGGCTCTTCAATGAATTTCTCCATGTACATCCCATCATTACCAAATGCCGCAGCAGATTCTTGTCTAGCAGAATTCCAATGCTCTTCCATTTCATCCTCACTCCAAACAACACGCATTCCTTTACCACCACCACCAGCAGTAGCTTTAATCATAACAGGATAAACAACTTTTTTAGCCGTTGCTTTTGCATGATCCAAATCTTTTAACAAACCTGGAGAACCTGGTACAACTGGCACGCCAGCTTTTTCCATTGTTGCTTTTGCTGAAGCTTTATCTCCCATTCCATCAATCATTTCTGGAGAAGCACCAATAAATTTAATTCCATTCTCTTCACAAATTCTTGAAAACTTAGCATTTTCTGATAAGAATCCATATCCAGGATGAATAGCATCTGCATTAGTAATTTCTGCAGCAGCAATAATTTTAGGAATATCTAAATATGATTCTGCGCTTTTGGGTGGTCCTATACAAACGGCCTCATCTGCGAACCTAACGTGCAAACTATCTTTATCTGCAGTAGAATAAACAGCTACAGTGCTTATTCCCATTTCTTTACAGGTTCTAATTACCCTTAAAGCAATCTCCCCTCTATTTGCTATTAATATTTTTTTGAACATAATCTTTTAAAAATTTCAAACTCCAAGCAGCAAACTTCAAAAACTGAATTTTGTATTTGTTATTGGAATTTTTAAGTTATTATGAAGGATCTACTAAAAATAATGGTTGATCGTATTCTACTGGAGAACCATCATCAACTAATATTTTTACAATTTTTCCTGTAATTTCTGCTTCAATCTCATTGAATAATTTCATTGCTTCAATCATTGCAACTACAGTATCTGAAGAAATATCATCTCCAACATTTACAAAATTATCTTTATCTGGAGATGGCTTTCTGTAGAAAGTACCAATCATTGGAGATTTTATTGCAATATATTTAGAGTCATCATCTGATGATGCAGATGCCGCAGGTGTTTCAGCAGTAGGTGCAGTAGGAGCGGCAGCAACCGGAGCAGCCTGTACAGGCATTGCTTGCATTGGTGCAGCAACCATTTGAGGTTGTGCCTCAGCTTGTGCTTCAACTAAAAACTTACCTTTTTTATGTGGTGGTGTTTTAATTGTGATTTTAAAATCTTTGTTTTCAATTTCTACTTCACTTACACCAGATTTTGCAACGAATTTTATTAAGTCTTGAATTTCTGTTGGCTTCATAATTATTTGATTTTATATCTTTTTAATATTTAGTCTCTTTAATTTATTATTTAGAATTGTAGGCCCATTTTAAATAAATAGCGCCCCAAGTAAAACCTCCTCCAAAAGCAGCTAACACTAGGTTGTCTCCTTTTTTAAGTTGGTTTTCATACTCCCATAAACAAAGTGGAATTGTACCTGAGGTAGTGTTTCCATATTTTTCAATATTTAACATTACTTTATCATCTTCAACGCCCATTCTTCGAGCGGTAGCATCAATTATTCTTTTGTTAGCTTGATGTGGAACCAACCAAGTAACATCACCACTTGACAAGTTATTTTTTTCCATAATTTCAGCTGAAACATCTGCCATATTAGTAACAGCAAACTTAAATACCGTTTTACCATCTTGACGTGCAAAATGCTCTCTAGCATCGACAGTTTCATGTGTTGGAGGGTAAGCAGACCCCCCTGCTTTTTGAGCTAAAAATTGTGCTCCAGAACCATCACTTTTCAGTATTGAATCTTGAACTCCCATTCCTTCTTCATTTGGTTCTAATAGAACAGCTCCACCTCCATCTCCAAAAATAATACAAGTAGCTCTATCTTCATAATCTACAATTGCAGACATTTTATCAGCTCCAACTACAACTACTTTTTTATGGCTTCCTGATTCTACAAATTTAGAACCTGTGGCTAATCCGTATAAAAAACCAGAACAAGCTGCATTCAAATCAAATCCAAAAGCGTTAGTAGCTCCAACTTTATCGGCAATAATATTAGCAGTAGCAGGGAAAATATGATCTGCTGTAACTGTACAACAAATAATCATATCAATTTCTTCTGGAGATATTCCTCTTTTTTCGCACAAACCTTTTACGGCTTCAATACCTATAACAGAAACTCCTTTTCCTTCTCCTTTTAAAATCCGTCTTTCTTTAATACCAGTTCTTGTAGTTATCCACTCATCAGTGGTATCAATCATGGTTTCCAACTCTTGGTTGGTCATTATATGTTCTGGAAGATATCCATGAACACCTGTGATTGCTGCTGTAATTTTATTCATAGTTTTTTATTAGCAATATGAACAAACGAAAATAGAAAATATATCGAATGAATAGTCATATAAAAGAAAAAACTTATTGACTCACATTTGTGAATCAATAAGTTTCCTGTTTTTTACCTATAAATTAAAAATCTATAGTGCTATTTCTTTTTCTACAGCTTGTTTTCCTCTATAAAAACCACACTCTCCACAAACTCTGTGGTATAAAGTTGGTGCATTACAGTTTGAACAACTTGATAAAGTTGGTGCTACCGCTTTATAATGCGTTCTTCTTTTGTCTCTTCTTTGATTCGAGGTTCTTCGTTTAGGATGTGCCATTTCTATTTGTTTTTATTCAATTTTATACCTTGTAAAGATGCCCACCTTGGGTCAACATCTATTTCTTTACTACTTTCTGTTTCAGGAGCTACCGGAGCAACTTCTTTTAATTTGTCAATCACATCTTGATTACACAAATCTTCATCATGCGTTCTTTTTTGAGGAATATTTACATTAATAAATTCGTAAATATATTTTGCTACATTTAATTCGTGTTCGTGTATTGGAAGCATTAATATTTCATCTGTTTCATCGTACTCTTCGTTACCAAATTTTACAATTAACTTTTCTTCACCAGCCACTTCTACTTCCACATCATCCAAACACCTATCACAAGGAACGGTAATTGCTCCTAAAAAATCGAATGTTAGCACCATAATAGTTGATTGTTTTTCAAACTCCAATCCTACTGCAATAGCAGAATCTTTAAAATCAAAACACTCAAACTCCTCAAAGAACGTGTTATCCACATCGAACTCATAAAAATGAGTTCCTTGCTTTAACCCTTCAAACTTTATATTATAATCACTTAAACTCTTCATTATCCAATTTTTAAGCGAAAGTCCGCAAAGGTATGAATTTATTCAATACTGCAAAAAAACACATTCTTTTTTTAAATACTTATTGGTTTTTAATAATCTACTGTTTATAAATATGCTACAAACCCTAATAACAACAGCTTATTAAAGAATAATATTGCTTATTAAATTATCTCTTATGAAAGTAAAAAAACAATATATCACATATATTTTAATAGTAGGAACACTTTTTTCATGCGTTCCGGCAAGAAAATATGAAGAGTTAAAGGCAAAACAAAGTGCTTGTAAAGAAGAAAATTCAGCATTAAAATCGCAAAACCAAAATTTAGAAGAGGAGAACAAAGAGCTTTCCGCTTCTCTTGAAGCATTAAAAAAAGAGCACGAAACACTTCAACACGATAAAAAATTGCTTCAAAGTTCGTACGATCAAATGAAAACTAATTATGACAATGTTAATTCAACTTATCAATTATTATAAAAAAAAAATAAAGAATTATTAGCTGGAAATAAATCTGCAACAGCCAAATTAATGGAGCAATTGCAGAAAAACCAAGAGGAGTTACAAGCACAAGAAGATGCTCTGAGAGCATTAGAAACATCTCTTCAAAAGAAAGAAAAAGACTTAAACGCCCTGAATACAGCTTTAGCAGAGCGTGAAAAAAGAGTAAACGAATTGGAAGCAATGATTGCTAAGAAAGATGCTGCAGTTGCCGCATTAAAAGATAAAGTAAAAGCTGCTCTTTTAGGCTTTGAAAACAATGGGCTAACAATTGAACAAAAAAATGGGAAAGTATATGTTTCTTTAGATGAAAGTCTTTTATTTTCTTCGGGAAGTTACAATGTTGGTAGTAAGGGAATAACTGTTCTTAAAAAGTTAGCTGTTGTTTTAGAACAAAGTCCTGATATTAATGTTTTGGTTGAAGGGCACACAGACAATGTACCTATGAAAAGCCAAGGCGCAATTGCTGACAACTGGGATTTAAGTGTGAAAAGAGCTACTTCGGTTGTTAAAATAATGACAAGCAACAGTAAAGTAAACCCTAAGCGATTAACTGCTGCTGGTAGAGGTGAATATTTACCATTAGATTTATCGAATACTGCTGAAGGAAGAAAAAAGAACAGAAGGATTGAAGTTATTTTAACTCCTAAACTAGATGAGTTGTTTGAGTTGCTGGGAGAATAAAACACTCGAGATTTAAACAAAAAAAGCGAAGACTCTATTCTTCGCTTTTTTTATTTAACTTATTTTTCTTCTTTACAAGCCCTCAAAAAAGTCATTCCCTTTGTCATCACAAATGATAAATGCTGGGAAGTTTTCTACTTCAATTTTACGAACAGCTTCCATTCCCATTTCTTCAAAAGCAACAACCTCAACAGATTTAATGTTTGTTTTAGCTAAAATTGCTGCAGGGCCTCCAATTGAACCCAAGTAAAAACCACCATATTTGTTACATGCATCTGTTACACCTTGAGACCGATTTCCTTTTGCTAACATAATCATAGAACCTCCAACTTCCTGAAATTTCCCTACATAAGGATCCATTCTTCCTGCAGTAGTTGGTCCAAAACTTCCAGAAGGCATTCCTTCAGGAGTTTTTGCTGGACCCGCATAATAAATTGGGTGATTTTTAAAATACTCTGGCATTGGCTCTCCGTTATCAATCATTTCAGCAATACGAGCATGAGCCGCATCTCTTGCAACAATTAAGGTTCCTTTTAAATTTAACCTTGTTTTGATAGGATATTGAGATAATATTTTTAACTGCTCTTCCATTGGCTGATCTAGATCAATCTCAATAGCTGGCTCTAAATGAGGTGCTACTTCTGGTAAAAATTGACCAGGATTAGTTTCTAACTGCTCTAAGAAAATACCTTCTTTCGTAATTTTCCCTTTTATATTCCTGTCAGCTGAGCAACTCACTCCAATCCCAACAGGACAAGAAGCAGCATGCCTTGGCAAACGAATTACTTTTACATCGTGTGTAAAATATTTCCCTCCAAACTGCGCTCCAATTTTACTTTCTTGACAAATTTTTTGGATCCTATCTTCCCATTCTGTATCTCTAAACGCTCTTCCTCCCATACTTCCTGCAGTTGGTAATTCATCATAATAACCTGCCGATGCTAATTTAACAGCTTTTAAGTTTGCTTCTGCTGATGTTCCTCCAACTACAAATGCCAAGTGATAAGGAGGGCAAGCCGCTGTCCCTAAGTCTCTAATTTTAGCAGTAACAAACTCAGTCATTGCTTTTTCATTCAACAATGCTTTTGTTTGTTGGTATAGATAAGTTTTATTAGCTGACCCACCTCCTTTAGCCATAAAAAGAAACTTGTATTCATTTCCTTCTTCTGCATAAATATCTATTTGTGCTGGCAAATTACTTCCAGAATTTTTTTCATCAAACATATTGGCTGCCACAACTTGAGAGTACCTCAAATTCCTTTCTTGATAGGTGTTAAAAACACCTTTTGATAAGTATTCTGAATCATTCACTCCTGTAAAAACATTTTCACCTTTCTTCCCCATAACAATAGCTGTACCTGTATCTTGACAAGATGGTAATTGACCTGCAACAGCAATTTCAGCATTTTTTAATAATGTATAAGAAACAAAACGATCATTATCTGTTGCTTCTGGATCATCCAAAATTTTAGCTACTTTTTCAAGGTGAGCTGTTCTCAACATAAATGAAACATCAACCATTGCCTCTTCTGCAATTATTTCTAATGCTCTAGCATCTACTTTTAATATCTCTCTTCCATCAATATTAATTGTTGAAATATGCTCTTTTGAGATTAATTTATATTGTGTTTCATCTTTTAGTAAAGAGAATGGTTTTTCGTAAATAAATTCAGCCATCTTGTATTGTTTTCTAATAAGAATACGAAGATAAGGTTTGCACACTATTTTTTAATGCGAAAAATCAGTATTTTTTTCACAAAAAAAAGAGGCTAACAAAATGTTAGCCTCTTTTCATATCCCATTAAAGGGTTAACTTATTTCTAGTAAAACTTGTAACGCTCATCAACAACTCCCATCTTATCTTTTAACGCTTCTAATAATTGCCCTGTAGCAGCTGAGTATTGTTGAGTTAACTGATTTTTAAATACAGTATAATCTGTAGTTTCTGGAGCTGGAACAACCTCCTCTACTTTCACAACATAAACTCCTGATTGTCCTTCAATTGGAATACTCATTTGATCTTTTTGTAAAGTAGAGATCATTCCGTTAACTCTCATTTCTTGCCCCATCCCTGCAATAGATAATGCTTCAAAATTAACTCCTGTAGCAGATTCAACAGATCCGCCAACAGTAGTAGCAAGAGCCTCTAAACTAGCAGCTCCATTCATTTCTTCAATAAACATTTCAGCTTTCTTTTTCTTTTTAGCTCCTAATTCAACCTGAATTTCAACTTGATCCATAGTTGCTGTACCCTCTTCTCTTATTTCTGCCAAGTGAGCAACAACAAAAGTATTTGCAAATTGCATTGGGGCAGAAACTGTTCCTTTTTCATTTTTAAAAGACCATCTTACCAATTCTCTTACGTCTGTCATTCCAGGAATATTCTTATCTCCAACCTTTACTTCTGCAGCAATGTATTTAGCATACTCATCACCTTCTGTTGTTTTAGTAAATGTTTCTGTTGATCCATTGTTAGTGTAAAACATACTTGCATTAGCAAAAACAGCATCAAATGTTTCATTACTAGGAACATTCTTTCTAGTAACAGTTGCTAATCTAACTTTCTTTGTTTTGTCTGCTTGCTTTAAAATTTCAATTAAATGAAAACCAAATTGCGACTGAACAATTACAATATCCCCAGGCTTTCCATCAAAACATGCATCGTTAAAGCTAGGAACCATAACCCCTTCTTTAAACCACCCTAAATCTCCACCCTCAATAGCAGAACCTACATCTTCTGACATGTCTGTTGCGATTGCAGCAAAATCTCCACCATTCTCTATAACAGATTTAACACTGTCTAACTTTGCTTCTAGTAAAGTATCAGCAAAAGTTTGTGTTGTTTTTAATAAAATATGACGTGCTTTTACTGAATCCGGTATCATTTTAGTACTCGATAACTTTGTTACCATAAACGAACCATTTTGCTCGTACACATCCGAAATTGAACCTACTTCTTGATGAAAAAATGCAGAATCAACTCCAAAAGGAAGTTCATTAACTCCATAATATTTTTGATCTAATGGAGCTTCTGAATTATATACAACAAAAGAAGAATCATCGTCAGTCGCTTTAAATTCAACAGCTGTTTCATCAATCCATTTTTTAGCTTCGGCTATATCTTCTTCAGAAGGCGTAACTTCAAACTTAACATATTCAATTTCTCTTGAAGCTCCTTGCTTATACTCTCCTTTATGCTCATTGTAATAAGCCTTCAATTCATCATCAGAAACTTTTACCGTACTATCGTTAACAGCATTGTATCTTTTTACAACAAACTTAATATTACGCTGTTCTTTCTGATCGGTGTATGCTCTTTTAATCATGTTAGAAGTAGCAAAAAGTCCTTTACTTAATAACGTACTATACTTGCTTGCCACTCTTTCTTTTTCTATACCTTTTTCAAACAATAACCACTGATTTTTATTCTCTGCTGGCATTGACTCTAAGCTTTTTAAGAATTGTAAAACTTGTGTAGGATTAAAACTTCCTGTTGCTGGATCAGTAAAAGATTGTTTTACCTGTGGGTGAGGGTCATTCCCCTGAACCATATCAAATAATTCTTCAGAGCTAACAGCCAAACCTAATTCTAGGAATTGTGACTCTAACATATACTCTCTAATAAACTCATCCCAAACCTGATCTTTAAACGAAGCTCTTACATCTGCATTAGCAGAAGTTCCATTTTGATTTTCCCAACGACTAACAGCCAATTGAAGTCTTTGATCAAATTCTTGTGCAGTAACTTCAACGCCACCAATTTCACCAAGACTGTTATCAGGACCACTTCCTAATAAACTTTGTGCTCCATCTTGAAATAAGAATCCTAACATTCCTACACCAATAATGATCATTACTAATCCTGATTTTTCTCTAATTTTTCCTATTACTGCCATTCTTATAAATATTTGGGCTGCGAATATACGATTGTCAATCGAGATATAAAAGCCTTAAATGATAATTATATTGTTGATTTTAAGCCATTAACCAAAACCTGTTAATGTCCTCCTTTAATTTGCTTCATGGTAATTGATTCAATCTTATTACCACTCACTTCATTAACCGTAAAAATAATTCCCTCTGCTTCTATCATTTCATTTTGATCAGGAATGCTTTCATAAAGGTTAATTAAATAACCTCCTAAGGTTTCGTACTCTTCTGATGTTGGTAAGTCTAGCTTGTATTTTTCATTAATATAATCTATTTCAATTCTTGCAGAAAACTGAAAAGTAGTTTCGTTTATCTGATTTTCAATTAAGCCTTCCTGATCGTGTTCATCTTCAATTTCACCAAAAATTTCTTCTATAATGTCTTCTATAGTTAAAACACCTGATGTTCCACCGAACTCATCTACCACAACAGCAATACTTCTTCTTTCTTTCAATGATTTTTTTAACACATCGTTTACCAACATTATTTCAGGAACGATAGAAACGGGTAGTAAAATAGCTTTTATAAGCTCTGGTTTCTTAAATAATTCTTTTGAGTGAACGTAACCTATAATGTTGTCAATAGAATCTCTATAAATCAAAATTTTAGATAATCCAGTCTCAATAAACTTTTTCTTTAACTCCTCAATGTCATCTTCAACTTCTAAGGCTATGATTTCTGTCCGTGGAATCATACATTCTTTTACTTTAACCTCTGAAAAACCTAAAGCATTCTTAAATATTTGAATCTCAGAATCAACATCTTCTCCAGCTTGCTCTCTTTCTTGAATGTTCGCAATAAAATCTTCTAAATCAATTTTAGAAAAAGCTAAATCACTTTCAGAAGTATCTACTTTAAACAATTTTAAAATTAGATTAGAAATTCCTACTGTAATATAAGTAAATGGATATAAAATATAATAAACAACTGTAAGAGGTATCGCAGCAATTGTTAACACCTTGTTAGGATTAATCCGAAATAAAGTTTTTGGTAAAAATTCTGCAAAAAACAATACAACAAGTGTAGATAATAATGTTTGAATTAATAAAATACCCACTTCATTTTCTCCAATATTTGCTACAATTATCGGTTCTAAAAATTTAGCCATAATAATACTATATATTACTAAAGCCACATTATTGCCCAACAACATTGCACCAATAAATTTAGCTGGCTGCTTTAAGAAATTCGATAGAATTTTAGCTGAAAAAAGCCCTTTGTTTTTATCTAATTCAATTTTTAATCGATTAGCCGAAACAAAAGCGATTTCTATTCCGGAGAAAAGTGCAGATGCAAACATTGCTAACAATAAGAAAATCCAAAAAAGAGGTGTCATTATACGTTTTTAAATCCTTTTAAAAGTAAGTGATTATTTCGACATATTTTCAAAACGTTTTAACTGCCGTTTTCTAACCATAAAAAGCACTAGAGCCATTACCGT
Organism: Vicingaceae bacterium; assembly: GCA_029251425.1. Lineage (GTDB taxonomy): Bacteria > Bacteroidota > Bacteroidia > Flavobacteriales_E > Vicingaceae. Next base: position 4,415 of record JAQXDJ010000161.1, on the reverse strand, counting down.
AAAAAAGAAAAAGAATAAAGCATCTCTAAAACCAGTAGTAATTAAATAGTAAATAGCCATACAGAAACTGATAGCTGCTATTGTTAACCAAAAATATTGTAAAAATCGTACTACTTTTTGCATATCAATTTGTTTTTAACGAATCTGAGTCTTCTTTAATATTAATTATTCCTTTTATTTTTTTGATACTCCACTTTGTAAAGTCTTGGTTAGCCTCCATCCCTTCCCCCATAATTATTTCATCTTCTGTCTGGATCTTAACAAACTCATCTGTATATATTTTTGAAGAATCTTGCAACCAAACCAAATGCTCTGTATGTAATACTTCTCCTTTATCATTCACAACTACCACATCATCTTTTGCTTCCATTATTTTTTTTGCAACTCTGTTAATTGCATAGTTTGCTGTAAGAGTAGATGAAACATTCATTAAAGAGTCATAAAAAAGAACTTTAATACCCTCTTTCATTTCCATGTATTTATCTTCTTCCAAACCATACTCCTCCATTATAGGAGCCGTTATATTAATTTTAACATTAGATTTTTCAGAATAAATTAGCTCGACATCTTTACCTCTACTAATAGGCTCATTCTTTTTTTTAGAAAGCGACTCTATTTCCTTCACATCATTTTCACAAGAACAAAGAATCCCGAATGCAAAAAGCACCGGGATAATCTTTGAGTATTTTAATGTGATGTTTCTAAAACTCACTTATTTTGTTTTAATCGTAGTAGATTCATTAATCCAACATCCTACGGTATAAGAATCTCCACTTTTTTTACCGTAAAAGAATACATCTTTTGTTGCTGGGTAACGAGAAGAAATACTTGCAATTTTCTTGTTTGCAGTACTAGCAACCGAACCATCTATAGCTTTTGCTTTTACATACTTGTCAACTGCTACCCAGTAAACTCCATATCTTCCTAATTCACCATCATCACAAGTGCTGTAGCTTTGCGCATAACAGTCTCCTATTAAGATGTAAGGCTCTCCCCATCCGCTTTTTAACGCTGCTGCTTTTAATGCATAAGTTCTAGCACTAGAGTAACTCTTCTTGTATGAATGTGCTTTAGCTACACTCAGCGTATATTCTGCTTTTTCATCATCATTTTCTGCCATTTCTACAGCTTTTTCAAACCATTCAGCAGCTGCAGTATAATCCTTTTTACCTAATTGAATTGTAGCAATTCCTGCAGCTCCAGTAGCTGAAGGCTCTAATGCAAAAAAGCTCTCTGCAACTTTTCCGTAAATAAGTGCTCCTTCATCAGTCTCGTAACATTTGTTTTTTTGTAGCAATGCCATTGTTGTTCTTAACCAATCAACATTTTCTTTGTTAGCTTCAAAATTCTTATCCGCTAAAGGAACTAAAACAGCACAATCTAAATAAGGAGATGTTACACTTTGAATTTTATCCGCAGCCTTCACATATCTTGCTCCACCTTTTACTTTATCTTTATTAAGATTACAAATTGCTAATGTTTTTTCAAACATTCCAACTACGTCTTCTTTTGTTTTCTTTCCTGCTTTTTCTAAATTAATGATTGCAAACATTGTTGCTACTAAAGTTCCAGACTGTGTTTTATTCCCAGTCAATTCCACCCCTTCATTAAGCGTATTAAAGATTAATTCTTTATCCTGCCCATTAGATAACATTTTTTGACCTTTCATTCCAAGCACCATTCCTTTTTGTCCAAACATTTCTATACGCTGGTCAAAAATTGAAAGCATTGTATCAATATATGTTTGCTTTACTTTAGGGTCTTTAGATTTTTTGGCCAACGCATCGTACATTTTAACACCATTAATGTATAATGATTTTTGAGATTGAGGACAAGTTTTGTAAGCTACTCTCCATAATTTTAATGCAAGAGCTGGTTCACTCTTTAAGTAATCTTTATAAATTAAACTTTCTATACAAGTTATACTATCTTCTGGAGTTTCTCCATATTTACCTTGAGCAAACGATCCTACACTTATTATTAAACCAACTAGTATTAACGCTATCTTTTTCATTTTTTTAAATTTTACTTCTATTAATCGTATTTCCTTTTTCTAAACCAAGTTGCGTTAATTGTTAACCCAACATTCAAATTAAAAAAGTCTTCTTGTATCAAACCTCCATCAGTTGTCCCTCTTTTTCCGTATTCAAAACCGAAGTTTAATCGAGGGTAACTATTTTCAGACCTTCTTACCGGCAATCCCATTCCAAAAGTTATGCCATATTCATTCCAATTTATATTATTAATCTCTAAATGTGAGTTAGCATATCTTGCTCCAACTCTATAAGCCATTCTACTCAAATAACTTTGTCCGTCATGTTTTGGAATAAATTGAGCTCCAACATGTATTGATGAATTAGATTTATAATTATAGACAGGATCATTACTTAATATGCTTCCCCAATCTGCCATTTTATAATCTGCTGTTATGATCCATTTATGTTCCTTTTCTAGAGATGCTCCAAAACCAATTTCAGAAGGTAATTGCATAACCCCTTCTACATCTCTATTTTGAAAAATAATATCCTCTATCTCCTCATTAAGCACAACCTCATCTACCCCAGAAAAAGTCAATTGCTCCTCATCTGTTATTGTTTTAATATCTGCAGCCAATTCATAAGTAGCACCTAAAACAAGTATAAAACGATCTTCATCTTCTTTTTCAAATGTTTTTTTATACTGTAATCCAAAATCATATCCAAAATCAGAAACTCCAACTCTTTTTTGATTAATTACATTATAAGCACCTGGTAAATCTCCATAAAGAAATGTTCTTTCAGAGTTTATAGCCCCAAACAAAAAAGATGCATTTACTCCAAATGCAATATGCGATGACGAATCTAAATTAACAGCAAACCCATTACCAAAATATGCTTTATTTATTGCTCCATCTCCATTTTCAAACAAACTAACACTACCTGCGATTGGATCTTCAATTACTTCATTATAATTGTAACCAGTATTTGAATAGGGTAGAAACCCAAAACTCATTCCCCAAGCATTTTTTACAACCGGAAAAGCAAAGGCAATATGATCTATATATGATTTCGTTCTAGACTGCTTTTCTACTCCATCAGATAACCATAAAGAATTACTTGTGTAACCAACATCAAAAGTTGTAACTACTAAAGCAGAATAACTTGCAGGATTAATTAAGCCTATTTCTCTATTTGATCTTAAACCAATACCTGCTCCTCCCATAGCAAAACTCCGAGTAAATGTTTTAACACGGAGTAAACCTGGTCCATACTTAGAATAAGGTGAAATAGTTGTAGGTTGAGCAAAAGCAATTACACTTCCTAAAACCAATAATACGACAATAAATATTTTATTTTTTTGCATTATAATTTAAAATTTCATTCAACCCTTTCAGCACTAAAAATTCGTCTGCAAAGATGCGATTTTTTGGCTCTAAATCAAATAGATTTATATCTCCTCCCGTAACAACTATTTTTAAGTCATCATATTGTGTTAAATAGTCGTTAAAAACTCCTCCTATTTCATTTTCCATTCCATTATAAACACCTGATATTATTGAGCTTTCGGTAGTATCTCCGGTTAACTTTAATTTATTAATGTCAAAATCAACTAAAGGTAGTTTTCCTGTAAAATAATTTAATGCTTTAAATCTCATTTCAAACCCTGGAGCAATTGCACCTCCTAAATATTCGTTTTTTGAGTTTATAAAGTCATAAGTTACACAAGTTCCTAAATCAACAATCAGTAAATTATTACCACTAAACAAAGAGTTTGCTCCAACTGACGCTGCAATTCTATCAACCCCTAACGTTTCGGGTGTTTTGTAATTAATTTGCAAAGGTATAGGTGTTGCATGCGAAAGGTGAATTAAATTATATTTTTTTAACAGATTTTGATCTACGTTCTTTCTAACGGATGAAATAATTCCGTTCTTTATTGCATACCCTGAAATAAATGAATTTATTTTTTCAATATTTAATTCTTTAAATATTTTAGAAGCCACTAACTTATCTTGCTCAAAAACAGCAAGTTTTGAAAGTGTATTTCCTTGGTCGATTACAAAATTCATTGTCAAATTAAAGTTCGAAATTACAAAATGTAAGGAAATGTTTTAGAGATAAAAATATTTAGTTACATTTGCCGACCATTTGAATGGTGCCTTAGCTCAGTTGGTAGAGCAATGGACTGAAAATCCATGTGTCCCTGGTTCGATTCCTGGAGGCACCACTCACTAAAACCTCTCTAGTTCTTTAGAGAGGTTTTTTAGTTTTTATAACTATATTTAACCTATCAAAAATTACGGCATCATATCATTAATAACAGTCCAAAAAATAATTATTAAAGCCATTTTATTACTCTTTGTTGGTTTCACTTCAGTAATTCTCTATGGTCAAAATCAGCGTTTTAAAACGATTTCGATTAAAGAAGGCCTAATT
>JAQXDJ010000142.1 GCA_029251425.1 Vicingaceae bacterium | reverse complement strand
ATTCTTTCTTTAAGTTTAGCTCTTTGAACTCGAATAATTACTCCATAAGTAACTTGGTCTCCAGCTTTTTTTCTTCCAGCTACAACAGAAAAATGTTTATCTGAACCATCTTCTCCAGTAATAAATTCTGTATAAGGTCCTCCATCTGCAAAAAAAGCATTAAAATAATCTTCTTTCTTTTCTCTAATGTTAGAATCAAAAAGAATTGGTTTCATATTACACCCTTTATTACTTTGAATTCCTTTAAACAGAACAGAACTCAATCCATTCTTCTTAGATTGTTCTACGGCATCCTCTCTATTTCTTCCGCTACCCCAACCTTTTACCGTTTGAGATCCATCACCTTCAACTCCAATACATTCAGTCTCGTAATTATAATTACCAGCACCTTTCATTTGAGTACTACCACATGAACTAATTGTTGTAGCCAATACAGCAACACCAAAAGCAGCTCCTAATATTAATTTTATTTTTCTCATGTCAATATTTTTTTAAATTAAATAAGCATGAAGGTTTAATGTTAAACCTTCATGCTTTAAATTATATATAAGACTAAAATCCAGAAGATAAGCCTTTCACTACTCCAGCAGCTTCTAAATCTTTTCTAAGAGCACTAGACATAACAGTTACTACGATTCCTATTTTGTACTCTTTACCAACCTTAGTTACAGTTGGAGTTGAATCTCCAGAATTAGAAACGAATTTCATGTATTTCCCTCCATTAATATTGAAGAAATTATCAAAAAATTCTTGTTTTTCTTGTTCTAATGCAGGATTTCTTGCAATTGGGCTTTGAGATGTACATCCTTGTCCACCACCAGCATAACCTTGAAAAATAATTCCGTGAACAGCATTTTTCTTAGCTTGTGCAATTGCAATTTTAGCTTTTTTAGAATAAGACCATACTTTTATAACCTTAGTTCCAGCTTTACCTATACCTACACACTCTATTTCATACCTCCAGTTCTCGGTATCCTTTTGAGCTTTTCTCTTTTTGTTTACTTGCGCATTAGAAACCAATCCGAAGGCAATAAAAATTACAGTTAAAATGGTTGCTTTATTAATAAGTGTTTTCATAATTTAATTTTTAAAATTGTATTAATTATTATTTGATTTTTATTACTTGTTAATTTATTTGTCTTAATAACATTCCTGGGTAATATTTACCTTTTCCTTTAAAGTGTGTAAATGTAATATCTTGTTTTTTTACAGGATTACCATCTTCATCAACCTCATCTTCTTCAGAAACATTATCCCAAATATTCTTTTTATCTACAACTAAAACACCTTTTCTTTTCCACTTCACTTTTCCATCTGCATCAATTTGTTTTTCTAGCACTTCATACTTATCACCTTTTTCAACACCTTCTTTCAATCCAATCTTAGCTCCCATAGGATCAACACTTACTAGAGGTGTTTTTGTTCTAAATGCTTCAAACTTTCTTTGTAGTTTAGCATAAACAGCTTCAATAGATTTAATAGTCGCTTTTTTAACAATAGCTCCCTCATCTTGAGAGTCTTTACTTAAACCAGTAACTAAAGCTTTAGCTTTTTGAAAACCCAATAACTTTAACTGAAAAAGATCAGTGTTATCAAACATTTCTTTTTTAGCAGCATCAATATTTGAATCATCCATCCACATATTTTGGTAAAAAACAGCTGAAATAGAGTCTGTAAATTGTAATTGATACAAGTAAGCAGTTGTCCATACTGAATAACCTTGCCTAGCTTTTTCATATACTTTCTTAGCTCCAGCTTGCGCAGCTTTTTGTGCCATTCCTGGAAGTTTAGCAGTTGCCGCTACAGCAATAGTGTATGCAGCTTTTGCCGCTACTTCATTACTCACAAATTTAGTGTGATGAACCACTACAAAAGAATTACCAATTAACTCTTCTCCAGCATCTGCCAACATAGCCTCTCCTCTTTCTGTGCTATTTGCAGCAGCAGCATCTTGAGCAGAAGCATCATAAATACCTCTCTCTCCAATCAAATCCATATTAAAACCACCTTGTTCACTCCTGTTAAACCATTTACCCATCATTTTATTAGCTACCTTGTTATCGGCAAAAAACTGACTAATTTCTGGACTCATATCTTTATCTTCAGCTTTCTTTTCTTTTTTACTCTTCTCTGCTTCAGCAGCAACAGCTTCTGCAGATGTGTCAGCAGGAGCAATTGTTATCATCTTATTTTCAATAGTATGGTCATTATACTTATCTGGCACTGGAGCAGCATTAAATGTTTCTAAAATCAAATCAATTTTAGGCAGTTTAGCATCTTCAATAATCATCGTATGAAGAGAACTTCTTCTATACTTTGCCACTTCACCTTCTTTACCTGATTTGTGAATTTTCCCATCTTCTTTCTTTTCCTTCTTCTCTTTCTTTTCTTTTTTTTCTTTCACCTCTTCCTTAACCTCTTCTTGTGCGTAAGTTTCATTTATTTGAACTCCTATAAACATAAAAGCTACTAAACTAATCTTAGTGATAGATTTTAAATTAATTATTTGGTTGTTGAACATCTTGTTTTTTTTATTTTTAAAGTTAATTATATTTAATTATTTTGATTTTTGCGATCTAATTTGCTCCATTTGAGCAGGAATAGCATTTCTTGTTGCATTTAGCGCTTTCGTAGCTTTATTTAGTGCACTAACAGCCTTCATCGAGTTTGATTTTGGCGTTATTGATTTCGCCCCCTCCATAATATCTCCAGCCTTACCCAGCAAACCTATAATTTCATTCATCTGAGTTTCCAAGTCAGCTTTAATTTGCTTCGTATCTCCAGCACTCCCTTTAAGATTAGAAAGCTTTTTAGAAATTTCTTGATTCTGATTATAAATATCAAAAGAAGCCCCAACAAAAGCGTCAGTATTCCTATCCCCTGAAGCTGCCGGTCTTTCAATTACTTTTTCTTTCTTAGCTTTTTTCTTCTTTTTTTCTTTTTTCTGTGCAAACGAATCAACAGAAACTCCAGTAATCAACAATGCCAACATTAATACCTTAGCAACTGTTATAAAACTATTTGTAACCTTTCTCATGTTTATAAATTTCGTTATAATTTTTAGTTAGATAACAAATATAAAATAAAATACCTTATAGAATCCAGATGTTAATACTTTCTGAAAAAATTAACAGCATATTAACATCGATAAATAGAAATATTTCACCTATTAATCAATTAACATTATAAAAATAGAACTTGGAACAATGATTGATTAATCAATAAAACCATTTATCACAATTATTAAATC
>JAQXDJ010000139.1 GCA_029251425.1 Vicingaceae bacterium | reverse complement strand
TCTCCAAAAATTCGTTGTCCAGCATCATAAGCTTCTTGAATTGCTTGGTTAGGCTTAGTTTTAGAAACAGCTACCAAGGTAGCTGTTTCTAAAATTTCATTTTTAATTGATTCTATGTTAGAGGTTATGCTCATAGCTGATGAACAAATAATCCACTTCTTAACTTTGGTTCAAACCAAGTTACTTTTGGTGGCATAATCATATCGTTATCAGAAATGTCCATTAACTGTTGCATGCTTACGGCATTTAAAGCAAAAGCAACTTTCATTTCGCCTGAATTTACTCTTTTCTCTAATTCACCTAATCCTCTAATTCCACCAACAAAATCAATTCTCTTGTCAGTTCTTAAATCAACAATGTTTAATAATGGCTCTAATACTTGTTTGGATAAGATTGTTACATCTAAAACTTCAACAGGATCGTTATCATTATATGTTCCTTCTTTAGCAACTAATTTATACCATTTGTTGTCTAAATACATTCCAAAGTGGTGAAGAGTATCAGGTTTGTATTGTCCTTCTGTTTCCTCAACATCAAACTTTTCAGCAACTTTAGAAACAAAAGTAGCTTCATCCATTCCGTTTAAATCTTTGGCAACTCTGTTATAATCAATAATTTTTAATTGATTATCTGGGAATAATACAGCCATAAAGTAGTTGTATCTACCTCCATCAGTAGCGTTTCCGTTAGCTTCTTTTCTAAATTCTTCTCCAACTAAAGCTCCAGCCGCTGTTCTGTGATGTCCATCAGCAACATAAATACTCGGTACTTGTGCTTCAAATAATTCTTTTATAGCAGCTACTTTATCAGTATCATTAATTACCCATAATGTATGCTGAATATCATCGCTAGTAACAATATCATAAACTGGATCAGCTTGTTTTACATCAGAAACCAATTCATCAATAGAATTAACGTGAGGGTAAGCAAAAAATACTGGCTCGTAATTCAATTTACTATATCGTACATGATTTTTTCTATCCTCTTCTTTGTCCGGACGAGTTAACTCATGTTTTTTAATTACGTTGTTAAAATAGTCATCAATAGAACAACACCCAACCAATCCGGTTTGTGTATGTCCATTCATAATAATTTGGTAGGCATAAAAGTTATCCGTTTGATCTTGAACCATTAAACCACCATTAACTAATTTATCGAAATTTTCTTTTCCTTTTTTATAAATTTCAGGAGCATAATGATCAGAATCATCAGCAAATTCTAGTTCAGGTTTAATAACTCTATAAAAGCTATTTGGATTTCTTTCGCATTTTTCTCTTGCTTCTTTTGCGTTAAGCACATCGTAAGGACGACTTGCAATTTCTTTTACTTTATCCGCAACCGGACGAAAAGCTTTAAAAGGTACTAATATTGACATATCTTTTTTATGTTTTTATGATTAAGGAATTACCCTAAAATTTCAATTATTTGTTCTGCTAATTCTTCTCCAATTCTATCTTGAGCTTCACCAGTTGCAGCTCCAGTATGTGGAGTTAATGAGATGTTAGCATGTTTCAATAAATCTTCTCTTGGAGTAGGTTCGTTTGTAAATACATCTAAAGCAGCATGAGCAACTTTTCCCGTAGCTAAATTAGCGATTAAAGCAGTTTCATCAATTACACCTCCACGAGCAGCATTAGCTATAATTACTCCATCTTTCATTTTTTCAAATTCACTGCTTCCGATTAGCGCATTACCATCTGCTGGCATTGGTACGTGCATAGAAATATAATCAGCTTTAGCTAATAAATCATCTAAAGTAGTTGTTTTAATATTTAAACTAACAGTTTGATCTGCAACTTGAACATCAATAGTTGCTTCGTCCATAAATGGATCAAAAGCAATTACATTCATTCCGCAGCCTAATGTATATTTTGCAAGGCTTTGACCAATTCTACCAAAACCAATTATTCCAATATTTTTACCTCTTAACTCAACTCCTTTTCCGTACTTCTTTTTTAGAAGTTTAAAATCAGAAACACCAGAAATAGGCATTTGTCTGTTTGAATCGTATATAGAGCGCGAAGCACTAAATAAATGCGCCATAACTTGTTCGGCAACAGATTGAGATGATGCTGCTGGTGTGTTGATTACACTTAAGCCTTTGTTACGAGCATATTCAACATCAATGTTATCCATACCAACTCCACCACGTCCGATAAGTTTTAAACTAGGACAAGCGTCTATTAAATTCTCTCTAACTGTAGTTGCACTTCTTACTAAAAGTCCAACATAGTTGTTTTCATTAATCGCATTAATTAAGTCATCTTGAGCTACTGTTTCAGTTATTACTTCGTAACCAGCTTTTTCTAAGTTTTCTTTTCCGATAGGAGCAATCCCATCATTTGCTAAAATTTTCATTGTTTTATATTTTGAGGGATATTAACTATTTACTAAATCATATTTGTTTGCCAATTGCTTCATGGTATCTACTAATACTTGAATGCTTTCTTTTGGCATTGCGTTGTATATTGAAGCTCTATACCCACCAACAGAACGATGTCCATTAATACCGCTAATTCCGGCTGCATTCCACATTTTATCAAAGTCTTCTTTTAAGTCTTCATTGTTTAAAACAAAAGTGACATTCATATTACTTCTGTCTTCTTTTGCCGCTGTTCCTTCAAATAATGGATTGTTATCAATTTCATTATATAGTAGGTCAGCTTTTTCTTCATTCACTTTTTCTATCCACTCAATTCCTCCATTAGCTTTTAACCATTCTAATGTTAACATAGAAACGTAAATAGGGTAAACTGGAGGGGTATTAAACATAGATCCTTTATCTGCATGAATACTTAAGTCTAGCATGGTAGGAATTGTTCGGTCTGTCATTCCTAATAAATCATCTTTTACAATGTATAGAGTGGTTCCGGCTGGTCCTAAGTTCTTTTGAGCTCCAGCATAAATCATAGCATAATCGCTAACGTTTATTTTTCGACTAAAAATGTCAGATGACATATCAGCAATTAATAAAGTATTTTCTTGAGTTGGAATGTCTTTAATCTGAGTGCCAAAAATGGTATTGTTTGTAGTAATGTGAAAGTAATCTGAATCACTAGGTACTATATAACCTTTAGGGATGTAATTGAAATTTTTATCTTCAGAAGAAGCAATCAAATTTAATTTGCCTAGTTTTTTTGCTTCTTGTAAAGCTTTTTTACTCCAAGCACCAGTGTTTAAATAAGCACCAGTTCCATTTTCGTTCATAAAGTTCATTACAGTATTTAAAAAACCTGTACTTGCACCTCCTTGTAAAAATAATACTGAATACCCTTCAGGTACTTCTAAAATTTCTTTGACTAATGCAGCAGCATTATCCATTACAGCAACAAAATCTTTACTTCTATGCGAAATTTCTAAGATAGAAAGGTTTAGATTGTTGAAATTAACTACAGCTTCTGAGGCTTTTTTTAGGACATCCTGATTTAAGATACTTGGTCCTGCACTAAAATTATGAACTTTTGACATTTATGTGTTTTTAAGTGTTTAAAATGTACTGCAAAAGTAGGACTTAAAGCAAGGCAAAAATTAGGGATTTAATAAATGTTTATAAAAAGATTTACTAGTTAAAACTAGAACTTGTTTCACTAGATTGTTTTCCTAAATTAAAGAAGTAAGCAATGGAAATTCTAAACAATTTTAATGTTTCAGTATTACCTGTTTTACTTTTATCATCTCTATAATCTAATAAACCATGCGAGTACATAAAGGTGAAGTGTAAATTATTCATTTCATATCCAATACCAGCATTTACACCCATGTCAAAAGTTCTTAATCCAGCTGTTCCTGATGTTTCTGAAGATTCTACTCCAGATTGAGGTAAGAATGAACTTGCAATTCCTCCAAAACCACCTAAACCACTTTGTTCTAGTAAAAGATCAACATCAATAACATCTAAAAGAGGTATATCTGTTGTTAATTCTTCTTTTCTGTTGGCTGTTATTAATAATGCCGCATAAGGCCCTGCATAAAAGTTTACATTTTTATACTTGTAATTAGCTAATAGAGGTATTTCTATAAATAATTCTGAGCTAACTCCTCTAATATTTTCTGTGTATTCAGTGTTTAATCCAGGTATATTTAATGAATCTAATGCTGATGAGTCTATTCCTGCACCTCCTCCAAACCCGCCAAAGGAGTTAAGTGTTTCGTTAAGTAAAGTAAAAACAGAACCAGTAGAAGATGAAGAATATTCTTTCTTTTTTTGAGTAAGAAAAACCCCAGTACTTAACTTAAAACTATTTGAAAAATGATATTTAAGGTGTCCTCCAACATGGTAACCAAATTGGTAGTTTTGACCAATATCTGAACCTGTCATAGGTATAATGTTTAACCCAATTTCTGGTGCTAAACTAACTTTTTGAGCGAAGCCGAAAAATGGAATTAAAATAAGGAGTGGTATGAATATTTTTTTCATAGGAGTTAAATTTTTCCAGTGGTTTTTCCACCAATTATTAAGTTAGAATTTAACGAAATTTTGTAATCAACATAGTTGTTCTTGCCTAAGTCCATTTCGTTAATTATGTTTTTGTAGGTAATTTCTTTAGAAGAGAAAATTACTTCATTTATATTGTAAATAGAAATTAAATCGGGTAACTGGTAAAGTTTTCCTGTGTAGTTTTTGGGGTCATTATCATTAATCAAATTGTTTTCTTTTAGTGTTAAAAAATTAACATCAGATTTATCTTTCTTAAAACTGTTTTTGATTTTATCAATAAAGCCAATTCCTCCAGCTATAATTGTTGTTTTGGTGCTCTCTTTACGAAGTTTTATTTTTTGATAAAAATCTAAAATAAGTCTGTTGGTGGGTATTGAAATGATAATTATCCCAATAATACTTGCTAAGTACTTTATAGAGAACGAAGTAGTTTTAGGAAATGTGAAATTTATTCCAAACAAAATTATAGCACCTAATAAAACACCTAAGATAGTTCTATTTAAACTTATTTTTTTAGAGTATCCGCCACAAATAGCAATGCCTGCAATAAAAGCCGAAAACACTGCAGCAACATTTAATACTCCATAATCATTGCTTAATTCTATTTGATTTGGGAAACCTAAATATGGTTTTATATAATTGAAAAAACTAAGGGCAATGGTAATTAAAAGTATATCGGTTAAAATTAGTTTTACTTTACCTATAAATCGAAATAGAATTGCCAAGAATGCTCTTAAATAAATAGCAATGTTGATAAAGAAAGAGAAGGCTTTGGCTTTTTTTGCAAAGTGCTTTTTAGAAAAAATAATCATTGCATTGTAAAAAATAAACACATAATTAATATTTCCTTTCTTTGTGCTTTCACCTTTGTAGTGTATAATTCTAACTTTAGGTAGGTAGTAGTTTTTGTATCCAGCCAAGGTTATTCTGTATGATAAATCAATGTCTTCTCCATACATAAAAAAAGTTTCGTCTAGGTAGCCAACTTTCTCTAATGTTTCTTTTCGCATCCACATATAAGCACCTGAAAGCACTTCAATTTCATTGGTTTCATTTTCTGGTAAATAGCCTAAATGATATTTAGCAAAAGTTTTTGATTTTGGGAATATTTTAGATAGTCCAAAAATTTTATAAAACGAAACAGCAGGGGTAGGTAAACCTCTTTTAGATTCAGGCAAAAAAATACCATTTCCATCTATCATTTTTACTCCTAAACCACCTAAATCTGGATGAGCATCAGAAAATTCAATACATTTTTCAAAAGCATCTTCTTCAACAACCGTATCAGGGTTTAATAAAAGAACGTATTTTCCTTTTGAAATTGCTATCGCTTGATTGTTTGCTTTACTAAAACCAACATTTACTTTGTTATGAATAATTTGAACGTCAGGGAAATTGGTTCGAACCATATCTAAAGAATCATCAGAAGAATCATTGTCAACCACAAAAACTTCAGCAGAAATATTTGGTATAGCCTTATAAACTGAAGTTAAACATTGTTCTAAAAAATGCCTAACATTATAGTTGACTATTATAATTGATAATTGCATTTATCTTAAAGAGAGCGTATTTTGGAAAGGAATTCTATTTAATAAAGACCTTCCTAAAGTTAATTCATCTGTATATTCTATTTCGTCACCAATACCAACACCACGAGCAATTGTTGTTACTTCAACATCTAAATGAGCTAGTTTCTTGTAGATATAAAAATTAGTAGCATCACCTTCCATTGTTGTGCTTAAAGCCATAATAATTTCTTTAGGCTTAGTGTTGGTAATTCGTTCGATTAATTCAGGTATTTTAATATCGTTTGGTCCAATTCCTTCCATAGGAGAAATAATTCCGCCTAAAACATGGAATTTACCTTGAAATTGATTGGTTTTTTCAATTGCAATAACATCTAAAATGTTCTCAACCACACAAATAACATCGTTATTTCTAGAGGTATTTGAACAAAGTGAACAAGTTTCAGTATCAGAAATGTTAAAACATGAATTGCAATATTGTATTTGATTACTTAAGTCAACAAATGCTTTTCCAAATTCTTCAATTTCAAAACCTTCTCTATTTAATAGTTGAAGAACTAGCCTAAGCGCTGTTTTGTTGCCAATACCAGGTAGAGATGCTAGTTTTTCTACAGCGTTGTTAAATGGAGAAGATGAAATTTGGTGCATCATAGTTGTTCTGTCAACAATTTAGTGTGAATCAAAATTAATATGTTTAACGTTAACAAGTTGAATTTTATTGATTTTTGTTTCAACGTATGAATCCAACCACAGTTATATTATTTATTGTAGGCTATTTTGGCTTATTAATGCTCATTTCTCATTTTACCTCGAAAGGAGCCAATAATGCTTCCTTTTTTATTGGGGGAAACAAATCTCCATGGTATTTGGTAGCTTTTGGTATGATTGGAGCCTCACTTTCTGGAGTAACTTTTATTTCTGTTCCTGGTTGGGTTGCTGTAAGTAAATTCTCTTACATGCAAATGGTTATGGGGAAAAACTAG